>NZ_JBTLQG010000025.1:0-96689 GCF_054461535.1 Flavitalea antarctica | reverse complement strand
GCTCCTGCAGAGCCTGTGGTTCTCTCCATAAATGCAGTCAACTTTTTTGGGCCGGCTGCCGCGAACAGGAATTATGAAGCAGAAATACAGATCAAACCGAAACGTTTCCAGGTCAGGAATTTAGGCGGATTCAATTTCTCAATCCTTAACCAGGCTGTTTCAAACGAAAAAGTATTACGTGAAGGTAAAACCGATGAAGCAGGTAATGCCAGGGAATCATACCGGGTGCCGGACATTTTTAAGAACATGGGTGTGTTGCAGGCAGATTTTTATGCAACCGTTTTTGATGAAACGGGAAGACCGGTAAGCAGGATGGTGAGTGCAGATATATTCACGCAACAACAATTTTTTGGCATAGCTGATGATGGATATTCGTATTACCCGCTCAATCAGTCTATCCGTTTCCCCATAGTAGCTGTGGATAAGGATCAGCGCTTGTTAACCGGCGCCAAAGCGCAGGTTAAAGTCATTAAACATGAATACCGCACCGTGCTCTCAAAAGCGGGTAGCTATTTCCGTTATGAATCGCAACCGGACGATAAATTATTGATGGACCAGGAAATCGTCATAAGCGGTGATAAAACAAATTACAGTTTTACACCACGATCTCCTGGTAACTATGAGCTAAGGTTATATGTACCGGGTGCAAACAGCTATGTGAGTAAAGCATTTTACAGCTACGGATCATGGGGAAACAATAACAGTTCCTTTGAAGTGAACCAGGAAGGAAACATCGATATCAGTCTTAACAAGACAGGATATCAACCGGGTGAATCGGTGAAAGCTTTATTTAAGGCACCATTTAATGGGAGAATGCTGGTGACGCTGGAAACCGATAAGGTGATCTCATATCAGTATGTAGATGTTTCAAACAGAACAGCTTCATTGGATCTGAAGATGACCGAAGCCCATATGCCCAATGTGTATATAACAGCGAGTTTGATTAAGCCTCATACCCAATCTGACATTCCTCTGACAGCTGCACACGGTTTTCAGAGTATAAAGGTTGATGCAAAGAGCCGCATCATTCCTGTAGAGATCATTGCAGCAAAATCTGCGAGGTCAAAAACACGCCAGAAAGTTACGGTGAAAGCGAGTCCTGGAAGTTACGTCACCCTTGCAGCAGTGGACAACGGGGTGTTGCAGATTACCGGCTTTCCGACACCGGATCCTTACGGGCATTTCTATGCAAAAAAAGCGCTCGAAGTAAATGCTTTCGATATCTACCCTCTGTTGTTCCCTGAGCTAAAGGCCAATCTCAGCAGTACAGGTGGTGACGGGGATCTGTCTATGGATAAAAGAACAAATCCAATGCCGGCGAAACGCGTAAAAGTAGTTTCATATTGGAGTGGCATGAGTAAGTCGAACAGCAATGGCGAATCAAGTTTTGAATTTGATGTTCCCCAGTTCAGTGGTGAGATCAGGCTAATGGCGGTGGCATATAAAGATGACCGGTTTGGTTCAAAGGCATCGGCCATGACCATAGCCGATCCGCTTGTACTCAGTTCTTCCCTCCCCAGATTCTTATCACCAAATGATACGGTCAATATGCCCGTGACCATCACCAATACCACGGTGAAAGCCACTATCGTAAATGCATCACTTCAGGTTAGCGGTCCACTTGCCGTTGTTGGCGGTAACAATCAATCGCTTAATCTCGCACCAAATAGCGAGACGAGGGCCCTGTTCAGGATTGTTGCCTCGCCCTCCGTAGCGACCGGGAAAATCCGCCTCGAAGTACAGGGTATGGGTGAGAAATTCAATGAAGAGACCGAGATTAGTGTTCGTCCCTCTGCTCCGTTGCAAATAAGCACGGGAAGCGGTTCCCTTAATGGCGCAACGACACAAACTATCTCCATACCCACCAGGGATTTCCTGCCTGGCACATCTGACTACCAGCTGGTAGTGAGCCGTAGTCCTGCACTTGAGCTGGGAAGGCAATTCCGTTATCTTTTGCAATATCCTTATGGATGCACCGAGCAATCGATTTCAGCAGCATTCCCTCAATTGTATTATGGCGACATTTCAGAACAACTTTCAGGAAAATCAACTGCATCAACAAACGCAAAAGCTAATGCCAACTACAATGTAGGAGAGGCTATCCGTAAGATCAGGTTGCGTCAATTGTATAACGGAGGGATTACATTGTGGGATGGAGAAGGTTCCGACAACTGGTGGACAAGTATCTATGCAGCTCACTTTCTGCTGGAGGCGCGCAAAGCCGGTTTTGAAACCGATAAAAAATTATTAGACGGTTTGCTGTTATATGTAAATTCAAAACTTAAAAGTAAACAGACAATCACCTATTATTATAATCAGAAAGAAAAGAAAAAAATAGCACCGAAAGAGGTGGCTTACTCGCTTTATGTTTTGGCGCTTGCGGGTCAGCCCAATGTGAGTGTTATGAATTACTATAAGGCAAATCCTGCCTTGCTGAGCCTGGACAGTAAATACCTGCTTAGTGTAGCATATGCCATTGGTGGTGACAAGGCGAAGTTCAGGGAGTTATTGCCGGGTTCATTCAGTGGGGAGGTGGCTGTGGCGGAAACCGGTGGCAGTTTTTCCTCGGACATCCGTGACGAAGCAATTGCATTGAATGCATTGCTTGACGTGGATCCTGCCAACCCGCAGATCCCGCTTATGGCTAAACATGTAGCGGACAAATTAAAACAAAGAACATGGTTCACTACGCAGGAAAGTTCGTTTAGTTTACTGGCTATCGGGAAGCTTGCAAAGGCCGCGGCAAAGGCGACAGTTACCGCCGATATCAAAGTGAATGGCAAATCAGTGGGCAGATCAAACGGCGGAGTATTGAAGCTGAATGCAGCACAACTGAAAGGAACAAATATTGAAATGGCAACAAAAGGCGAAGGCCGGTTGTATTATTTCTGGCAATCAGAAGGGATCAGTGCAAGCGGTGACTTTGTTGAAGAAGATAAGTTTCTTAAAGTCCGCAAAAAGTTTTTTGATCGCAGCGGTAAACCAATCACCGGCCGGCTCTTCCGGCAGAATGACCTGGTGATCGTTGAGATCGTTCTCGAAAAAACTTACGGGGGCACCGTTGAGAATATTGTTATTACCGATATGCTTCTGGCCGGCTTTGAAATTGAAAACCCGAGAACGCGTGAAATACCCGGCATGGAATGGATAAAAAATGCTGCCGTGCCCACCTCACTCGATGTGAGAGATGACCGGATAAATCTATTCGTGAATCTGACTGATAACCGCCAGGTCTATTATTACGCGGTTCGTGCGGTGACTCCGGGAATCTACAAAATGGGCCCGGTTAGTGCAGATGCGATGTATAACGGTGAATATCATTCGTACAATGGCGGCGGAAGTATTGAAGTTAGACAATAGGGATCCCGGTACCCTGGTTAACCTGGTTAGATAGCATCACCGATAATAATGAGACCGGTTAATTTTGCATTACCGATCTTTGCGACCCGATTGCTTCCGGAACTAATATAGTATTATGACCTGGAAAGAACGAGTGATGCTGCTGATCCTGGCCTGCCTCAACTTCACACATATATTGGACTTCATGATCATGATGCCGTTAGGTAACTACCTGATGCCGCATTTTAAGATCAGTACCCGCTTCTTCAGCCTTATCGTGGCGGCTTACCCGATAACTGCATTTGTGAGCGGGATAGTCGCTGCTTTTTATGTCGACAAGTTCGACCGTAAGAAAATACTGCTTTGGGCGTATATCGGGTTTATTGCAGGTACGATCTGTTGTGGCATTGCCCCGGATCCTTTTTTCCTGATTGCTGCAAGAATTGTGACTGGTTTGTTTGGAGGGTTGATCGGGGCCCAGGTATTATCGATCATCGCCGATGTGTTTCCATATGAAAAAAGAGGCAGGGCAATGGGCACCATTTTTACTGCATTCTCGATTGCTTCCGTTTTTGGCGTTCCATTCAGCCTGTATCTTGCCAACCTCATCAGCTGGCATGCGCCGTTTATTTTTATCGGCATTGTGGGAGGATTGGTTATTCCGCTGATCAGTAAATTTCTGCCTTCCATGACTTCTCATATGGTTCCCCTCGGCGAAATGCGCTACAAGCCAGATGTGAGGAAAGTTTTGCGGGACATGTTCAATAATAAAAGCCAGCTGATGGCTTTAAGTTTATCTGCTTTCCTGATGCTCGGACATTTTCTGATCATCCCCTTCATCAATCCTTATCTCGAGTTTAACCTGGGTTTCTCGAAATCTCAAACGCCGATGGTCTATATGATCGGCGGCGCATGTACGCTGGTAACTTCGCCCATCCTTGGCCGGATGGCGGACCGGTTTGGCAAACTCCGGATCTTTGTGATCTCACTGATCGCTTCCCTGGTTCCTATTTTCCTTATCACGAATATGCCGGCGATCCCATTTGTTTATGTACTCGCCGTTTTTGGTTTCTGGTTTGTGTTCTCGACCGGGCGTAACATCCCGGCACAGGCAATGATAAGTACTGTAGTTGAGTCTGCCCAACGGGGACAGTTCATGAGTTTCAACTCCTCCTTTCAACAGTTGTTTACCGGGATAGCATCACTGATATCGGGACTGATAGTAACAGAAGGGGAGAATGGAAAGATCAGCAATTATGACCTGGTTGGATACCTGAGCATCCTGATAGTTGGGAGTAGTCTTTATATTGCGATCCGGCTTGCGAAGAAACAATCGATTAATTAGAAGAAACAATCGATTAATTAATTACCGATTCACTTAAATGATCGACTAACTTAAACGATCGATTAAATTAAACACTCAGTTCACTTAACCAACTGATCAACCTGAACAAATGGTTAACTAGCGCGAAGCCCTGATTTGAAAGTCTTACGATGTACTTCGCGGCCGTGGCGATCAAATGATCTTACGTAGAGCAATCGTCCCTGCTTATCATAAAATTTCCAGGTATCCACTTTGTGACCGCGTGAATAGAAGCCATGAGATCGGGTATTTCCATCATCCAGCCATTCATCCCAGATACCTTCGCGGAGACCGTTACGATAATAACCACTATCCTTTACTGCGCCATTTTCGTAAAAATTCATGTACAGTCCATGATGGAGACATTCTGAGAATGGCGGAAAGTAAAAAGATTCCTGGTTAATGTTATTGGCCACCCGCTCATTCAGCGTAAGCCAGCTATTGAAGGAGGAAAAATTCACAGGGTGAGCCGCAAGGGTGTGAAACGAGTAATCCGGATGTAGAAATGAATATGCAATCGCGAGATTCTTTTTCGCAATCTCTGCTATCGAAGAATTAACAGATTTTGAATTTCTGCGTGGAATATCCTGTTTTGCTTTTTGAAGCTTAAACGCGTCATAGGTCCGGATGAAGCGAAGGTTTCCGTTCGGATACCAGCTCTTCCATAAGCCATCAGGTATATTGTTCTCAATGTTGCCTGAATCACATAACTGGTTCTCGTCGAACTTACTGATCCATTTGCCTTTTAGTTTATTTCTTTTATAATGGGCAACAAACTGAGTATCTCCCTGGGCCGATAGACCAACAAGTATACGCGGACTGATCGCTACCCTTGATGACATGCTGCTTTTATCGATTGGTATCGGTTTTTTGGCTCGGTCAAATATATTATTTGTACCCTGCGCGTTTACAGGTGACCTGTATTCGGGGTGAGCATTAGAGCCGTTAAAGTTGTCTCTTACCAGGTCCCTGGGCGAGTCTCCAAGGCTGTTAAAGTCCTGGTCCTGCCGGGCAAAAGCAGAAAAAAAACTTAGTGTGATGATGATCGTTAGATAGATGGAATTTTTCATAGCAATACACAATTTCAACGTGACGAATCGGCTGTGCAAAGATACATTGAGTAACTAAATGCAATCAATTGTTAGTCCAATTTACATGTTAAAATATCATCAATGACAATAGAAATTATATCATTACATCTATAAAAAAAATCTATATAAATTTTTTTATGGAGCTATCCTAAATTTCAATTCAATCACAAAAAATTTGTCAATAATTATTCCACCGTATTGGGTTTTTGCGGATTTTTCGTTGCGGGACTACCGATAAAACGGAACTTCCATCTGCATAGGAAAATCTATAATGCGGTTATGATATACCGCCGGCGACCATTTTTCGATGGTACTGAAGAAACGGGTGACTTCCTCACTGAATAGTTGATGAGGTGATTCAACAATTTTAAAGTTTGTGAGTTCCCCGTTTTTTGTAATTACGTATTCGACTCTAACCTTGCCTTCAATATTTGTGTTCAGGAGTTTTTTTGGCCAAAAAACGTTATCAAGCATATACTCCGAAAAATCCTCAAATGGTCCCAATGGAACCGGCGGTTTGATAATGGAGCAGTAATCTCCCTGCTTGTTGCCTGAGGAGTCGTAACAGGTCATAACCTGCACTTTTCCATCTTTATAAACTTCCTCTGTGCTCTTATGTCCATTCTCCCGGTAGAAGGTCCAGTTGCCGCTCATGATATCCCGCTGATAATTTCCGGCAGACGAGAGTGTGCCGTCCGGATACCAGGTCTTCCATACTCCTGTTTTCAGGTCAGCCATGTATACACCGGAGTCTTGTAGCTGACCGTTTGGATGATATGTCATCGCCAGTCCCTCACGAGCGCCGGGGAAGGGTGAGACGTCAGGCAAAATACCCGAACCTTTTTTACCTGGAATGGTGGGTGGTGTCTTTGCCGGCGTGGGTGCATAATTCATGCTGATGAGCAATTTCCCAGCGGCGCTCCATGATTGCCAGAGGCCACACATTACATTATCAATCAACAGGCCCGAATCTTTGATCTGGCCGTTGGAATGCCAGTAGCGCCATACTCCCTGCGGCACATTCAATCGATAAGTGCCTTCCATGGCTTTCACATTTCTTCCATGATAGAGAACGTAAGGGCCGTTTTTGATGCTGAAATTTTTATCCTTGAAATATGCTTTTAACAGCAACGAAGTATCGGGGTAGGAAATGAAGAGTAGCCATGCATCAGTTTGTTTGACACCCACTGCAGGATAAGTTGATCTTGCTTTACTCGTAAACTCCAGTTTGTCATCGAGGTACTTCCTGATAGTATCATTTTTCTGAGCGACGGCAGATACAGCCGTTAACATAAGCCAACTACAGATCATGGACTTCATCGCATAATGGGTGAGGATCTTAATAGCAAAACGGGTCATGGACTTCATAGATATTCGTTTAGTACTTGCTTTCAGATTTGCCAACTATCTGATCACCCGGTAAACCGGGTATTGTAAATGGGCCGGTTCGTAATATGGCGAATTTTTATAGATAAAATCAAGTTGGGCTGAACCATTTTTTGCGAATGCGGAATCTGCTTTGCGGCGTTCTTCAAGCCGGGTTTTGAGTTCGGGATTTTGTTGCAGGTATCCGAAAGCGATCTCTTCAAAAGCATAGGCACTGTATCCTTCTTTCTGACCGAGTATACCATCAAAAAAGTTCCAGGCAAAATATGAGTCGTCAGCCTGGGGTTCGAGGACCTCCATCAGGAACCGGTTTCCAACCTGGTTCATTGGAACCAGGTAATCGCCTTTCCTGAATTTCACTGTTTTTTTCGAAACGCCGACTTTCACTTCGCTGTTAAGATGATGCATTTCGTATGGTCTTGGGGCAGATTTATAATCTTCGATCCGGTAAGCTTCTACCTCAATACTACTATCGTTTGCAAGTCGTGTCATCTGGATCTTGTTGATCTTTAACAGATCAATTACCCGCCACCAACCCTGGGGAATAACATATGCCAGTGGCCTCACCGCTTCCGATTTTGTACCAAAGTCATTAAAATATTTCACCTGTTTTTCATAGGGCTTGTTCCGGTCATAATAAAGTCTTTCCTGACCCGAGATATCACTTGTTTTTCGGATGGCTTCGTATCCTTTAAAGGTTACTGTGCCGGATTTGGTCCGGTCGAGGGTCCATCCGAGCGGAAAACTTTTCTGAGCCTTAACCGAGGCCTTTGTCTCATCCCTTAGTCTTTTTATTTCTGCACTGTTCCTATCTGCAAATTCAATAAATGATTGCATCAATGCGTAAGTAGATTCCACCCTTTGCCTGTAGCTCTTCAACATATGCGTTTCCGGCACAAAGGCGAAGCTATGCCACAGTGATGCATAACCGCTGCTGTACCTGGGGCCATCAAAATAAGCTACCATGCCTGCATCAGGAGTTCCACCGCCAAAGCTGACATAGGGCACCAGGTCATACCCTTTACCTTTCATCAGTTTATAGATCCCCGGCTCAAAGGTTTTATTCATATACTCACCCATCGCACCACCCAGCTTACTATGCTGAGAACTAAGCAGCGTCATGATATGTTGATAGTCCGCGCCGTTACTAACATGATTGTCGACAAAAACATCGGGATCAGTCAGATGAAAAATTTCTGCAAAGGACCTGGCTTCCTTTGAATCACTTTTGATAAAATCGCGGTTAAGATCCAGGTTCTGGGAATTGCCCCGGAATCCAAATTCAGCGGGCCCGTTCTGATCGACCCGAAAATTTGCACTGCGATTCAAACAACCGCCAATATTATAAACAGGAATTATGGCCAGCACAATGTTGGATGGCAATTTGATTTTACCGGTAACGATATCTCTTACCAACAGCATGCTTGCATCTATGCCATCAGGCTCTCCCGGATGGATACCATTATTGATCAGGATAATCCTTTTATTTTTTCTCCTTAAACCAGTAAAGTCAAAATCCTTATCGGGGCTCACTGTAATCAGATGCAATGGATATCCGGCATCACTGGGACCCATCGTGCGCATACTGACCTGTGTTGCTTTAGCATCCAGGTTTTTCCACCAGGTAATGATTTCCTGGTAAGTAGGTGTTTCGGTAGCGTTGCTGGTCTCGAAGCGTGTTGTGATTTGCTGGGCCCGGCTGCCAGGCAATAAACCAATCAATAGCAACAGGCATAGCAGCGAATCCAAAATCATTGTTCTCATAATACTTGAAACATAACAGATGAGCTATAAATGTAAGCCGCGTTTGGCTGTTAACATTATTTTAATCATTAAAACAATCCTATAAAGCCGAACAGCCTTTGAACGGGAATGCTTATGCCTTGGTAAACGGGTTGGCAATACTTAAAGGGTTGTGAAAACTTTTCAGCTTTCATTTATTATGCAGCGGTAATCCATGACTGCTGGTCAGGTTAACACACAAAAACCTTATTATGAAAAACACAGGATTAATAATGATTGCCTTATGCACTTTGCTTTTCGCATGTAAGAAAGAGAGCGATAATAGGATGCATTACTATGAAATATGTCTTCAGAACGGTGGGGGCGATTGGCGTGATTCCAGTTTCATTGTGGCCACCTCGGATCCGCAACTAATTAGCGCCGTAAATGTTGAGCTCAGCCGTTTCTCATCAGAAAGAAAACATATAATCGGAACGCTGGTAAGAGGTAATGGCGGGTATAATAAGAATAGAACCCATGAATTCAACTGGAGACTCAGGGAAGACGACTGGACGCTCACAGATGCGAGTGTCGAGATTTACGATGGTCGACCCTACAGTGATGTTCACCTCAATCCCGGATATTGGATGGATACAATGAAGCGGTTTGGACCCTGGTCATCTTATATCAAACGGGAAGTGTTTAGATAAAATGCAGCACCGGAATGTTCATACATCCTGTCCTGCGTCAAAATAATAAGAGTATTCTGTCGAAGATTACCGTTTTGCAAAAATCCTTGTGGTAACGAACCAGGAGAAAATAAAAAGGCTGTCCCATTGAATGAGACAGCCTTTAAATATTGTAGAACCGACTTGGGATGATTGCCTTGTTGAGACCTTAGAGAAGATATCCTCCAAAATACCCAGGCCCCCTGGCAGCGTTCACTTCATTTCCTGACCGGCCTTTACAACCTGACCCGGAAATGAAATTAAGCAGCCGGAGTTGCCAGTGCGTTAACCCTGCGGGTGAGCTTGCTCTTTAGGTTAGAAGCTTTATTCTTATGAATGATGCCGCGTTTAGCAAGCTTGTCAATCATCGAAGCTACATCAACCAGCTGACCAGAGGCAGCCTGATGATCCTTCAATTCCTTCAGATCGCGGATGGCGTTACGGGTAGTTTTACCATGGTAACGGTTACGATCTCTGCGCTTGCTAGCCTGGCGCATATCCTTTTTTGTAGCTTTGTGATTTGCCATTTAAATCGAAAATTTTGGAGGGCAAAGGTAAGGGAATAAAACTTAAAATAGAAGCCGGGCCGCAAAAATCTTTCAATTTTCAGGCTGTCACCGGCTGTTTTGGGCAATTATAACAGATTTGTTGGTTTTACTGGCCCGAAGCTCCTGGAAAAACAACTTTACAGTCGTTCCGGGCTAGCCGGGGGACGACTAAAATCCTCAAAATCAGTTTAATTCCTAGAAGAAATTACACGATATTTGTGACCCAATTGTGCAGTAAGCTACGGCTTTACAGCATATTAACAGTTGTAACAATGTCTATGAAACCGGGCTCCGAGATACGTTTGCAGCATAAAATGTTGTAAGAAGTGGCTGTCCGGCAAATAAAATTATAATAAACGGATGAAAGATTTTTCGTACATCACCAATTCCCACCCATCTTTTATCGAGGGGCTGTATCAGGATTATCTCAATAACCCCGCAAGTGTTGATCCTGAATTGAAGAAGTTTTTTGAAGGTTTCGATTTCGCCATGAGCCAGGGCGGGGGCGGCGCGGTGCCCGGCACCGCAGCGGCGAAAAGCACGGGTACTAACGGGAGTACGAACGGAAGCTCAAACGGCAGCAGTGCTGAAGCTTCGCCCGTAACAGCCAAGACTGAAAACGGCAATGCAGCTATTGACTGGCGAAAGGAAGTAGCCGCCTACAGGCTTATCCTGGGCTATCGGAATAAAGGGCACCTTGTTGCTAAAACCAATCCCATCCGTACACGTAAGGACCGGGGGGCCAATATTGATCTGGGTTTTTATGGCTTCAATGAAGCTGATCTTGATAAAACCTACAATGCCGGCAACCTGATTGGGCTGGGCGTAACCAGCCTCAGAAATATCGTATCTCATCTTCAGAAAGTTTATGCCTCACATGTAGGTATAGAATTTAAGTATATCAGTGATCAGAAAAAGGTTGATTTTCTGACCACCGAAATGGAAAAGAATTTCACGCAACCAGTGCCGCTTGAGAAAAAAAGACGGATCCTGGAGAAACTGAACCAGGGGGTGATGTTCGAAAAGTTTCTCCATACAAAATATATTGGTCAGAAAAGATTTTCACTCGAAGGCGGTGAAACAACCATAGCGGCGCTTGATTCAATCATAAATACGGCAGCAGAGTTTGGTGTACAGGAAGTTGTTATCGGTATGGCCCATCGCGGTCGTCTGAATGTGCTGGCCAATATCATGGGTAAAACTTATGAAGAGATCTTCTCAGAATTTGAGGGGAAAAGCCTCCCTGATCAGACCATGGGAAGCGGTGACGTAAAATACCACAAAGGATTCAGCAGTGAAATTACCACTCCATCCGGCAAAGGCATCTATCTGAAATTGTGTCCCAACCCCTCTCACCTGGAGGCAGTGGATCCGGTGGTGGTTGGTTTTGCCAGAGCAAAGGCGGATGTACTTTACAATAGCAATTACGATAAGATCCTGCCTATCCTGATTCATGGCGACGCCTCTGTTGCCGGCCAGGGAATTGTTTACGAAGTGCTGCAGATGTCAGGTCTTGAAGGTTATTATACCGGCGGAACCATTCACTTCGTTATTAATAACCAGATCGGGTTTACGACTGACTTCGATGACGCAAGAACCGGTGATTATTGTACGTCTATTGCAGCCATGGTGCAGGCGCCGGTATTGCATGTTAATGGAGACGATGCTGAGGCGGTTGTAAAATGTGTTGAGATCGCAACGCGGTACAGGCAGGAATTCAATTCTGATATCTTCATTGATATGGTTTGTTATCGTCGCCATGGACACAACGAAGGGGATGATCCGAAGTTCACACAGCCAAGGCTATATGCCCTGATAGATAAACATCCGAATCCTCGTGAAGTGTATACCAACTACCTGTTGGAAAACGGTGAGAAGGATGCAAAAGAGTTGGCCAGGGACATGGAAAAAAAGTTCTGGGGCGATCTCCAGGAGCGGTTGGATGAAATAAAACAGAACCCGCTTCCTTACCGGTATCAGCAACCGGAAATTGCATGGCGCAACCTGCGCAAAGCCACAGAGGCTGATTTCAAATCATCACCTGTTACAGCTATCACCCTGGAGAACTTCAAAAAGATTTTCGATGCCTTAATGGTTTGGCCGGCGGATTTCAAACCTCTCAAGAAAATTGAAAAGATCCTACAGGATAAAGTCAAATTATTCAATGAAGAAGGCAAGTTAGACTGGGCAACGGGAGAACTGCTGGCTTATGGTAGTCTCATACTTGAAGGTAAAGATGTACGCATGAGCGGCCAGGATATCCGCAGGGGCACTTTCTCTCATCGTCATGCCGTATTGAGGGATGAGGAAAACGACAAAGCCTATAATCGTTTAAGCAATATACCGGGTGCGAAAGGTCAGCTAAGGATATTTAATTCCTTCCTGAGTGAATTTGGCGTGCTGGGCTTTGAATATGGATATGCTATGGCAAATCCGGATGCCCTGGTGATCTGGGAGGCGCAGTTCGGTGATTTTGCCAACAGTGCACAGATAATAATCGACCAGTTTATTACTGCCGGAGAACAGAAATGGAACCGGATGAATGGAGTAACCATGATGCTTCCGCATGGATATGAAGGACAGGGTCCCGAGCATTCGAGTGCAAGAATGGAAAGGTTTCTCCAGATGTGTGCCGAGCTGAATATTGTTTGTGTTAATATCACAACAGCTGCTAATCTTTTCCATGCATTAAGAAGACAGATCGCATGGCCGTTCCGTAAGCCGCTGATCATTTTTTCACCCAAAGCTAATCTCAGGCACCCCGGAACATATTCGAAGGCGGAAGCCTTTACTTCCGGTAACTTCAGCGAAGTAATTGATGATAGTTTTGTCACTAACGCAGACGACGTTAAGACGGTACTTTTCTGCAGCGGTAAGATTTATTTTGACCTTGCTGAGCGCCAATTGAAAGACAATCGTAAGGACATAGCCATTATAAGACTTGAACAATTGTATCCATTGCCGGTTGAACAACTGGAGGCACTGTATAATAAGTATAGTAAGTCTACCTGGTTCTGGGTCCAGGAAGAGCCGCTGAACATGGGTGCTGCTTCCTTCCTCCAGATGAATCTGAAAAGTATCAACTATGGGGTGATCAGCCGTCAACCTTCTGCAGCTACCGCTACCGGCTATGCGAAGGTGCATGCACAGGAGCAGGCAGAAATCATTGATACTGCATTTTCATTTTAATAAAATGTCAATACCTGTCCGGGGAGGGCCGGGCAAATCAAATATAAAGAATAGAAAAAATTGTTATGATCGAAATAAAAGTTCCAACAGTAGGCGAGTCAATAAGCGAAGTTACTTTATTGAAATGGACCAAAAAGGATGGTGATTATGTGGAACGTGATGAGGTTATTGCAGAATTGGAAAGTGAAAAAGCAACATTTGAAGTAAATGCTGAAAAGGCGGGAATATTAAAACTTGCGGCTAACGAAGGCGATACCTTAAAGATAGGAGATACCCTGGCATCCATTGACGAATCAGCCGCCAAACCTGAGGGCGCTGCAAGTCCTGAGGGCGCAGCAAAAGAAGAAAAGCCGGCAGAGAAAAAAGCGGAAGCCTCCCATATAGCTGTGCAGAAACCAGGCCCGGTTGGCGAAGCAAAACCTGCTACCAAAGACGCGCCGGTAACAGCTGTACCCAATGATCTGAAAGCTTCACCGGTTGCCTCTGCGATTATAGCCGATAAAAAAATCGATCCTTCATCTATCTCTGCATCAGGGACGAATGGCAGGATCCTTAAAAATGATGTGCTTTTTGCACTGAATAATCCCGGAAGAACCCCCGGCAAAACGATGTTCGCCCGTGAGGAGCGTCGAGAAAAGATGAGCAATCTGCGTAAAACCATTTCGCGCAGGCTGGTTGAAGCAAAAAATACCACAGCAATGCTTACCACCTTCAACGAGGTGGATATGACTAAGATCATGGCATTGCGTACCCAGTATAAGGATAAGTTCAAGGAAAAGCACGGCGTAGGCCTTGGCTTTATGAGCTTTTTCACAAAAGCGGTTTGTTTTGCATTGCAGGAGTGGCCTGCTGTAAATGCATATATAGATGGCGACTCCATAGTTTATCATGATTTCTGCGATATTTCAATTGCCGTATCAGCTCCCAAGGGACTGGTTGTTCCGGTTATTCGCAGCGCCGAAAGCCTTAGTATGGCTGAGATCGAGAAAAAAGTCGTGGAACTGGCCGGCAAAGCAAAGGACAATAAACTTTCGATGGAAGAAATGCAGGGCGGTACTTTCACCATCACCAACGGTGGTGTATTCGGTTCCCTGATGAGTACCCCGATAATAAATATTCCTCAGAGTGCGATCCTCGGAATGCACAAGATCCAGGAAAGGCCGGTGGTTGTTAATGGACAGGTTGTGGTCAGGCCAATGATGTACCTCGCTGTCAGCTATGATCACCGTATCATTGATGGTCGCGAATCCGTGAGTTTCCTGGTGAAAGTAAAAGAGCTGCTGGAGAATCCAGAGTTGCTGCTGTTCGGTAAGGATCCTGTAAAGACCCTGCTCGAACTTTGATGCCGAAATGAAGTATTTTTCTCATCTGAATACTGCTGTCGAGATCCTGGATCTGTATGACGGGAAGCTTCCTTTTAATCATTTTATAAAGGAATTTCTTCGCCTCAATAAAAAGTATGGATCCCGCGACCGAAAAAATATATCAAGACTTTGTTATGCAGCTCTCCGAACCGGCATTGCATTTCCAAAATGGTCGGCCGAAAATAAGATAAGGGCCGGTTTGTTTCTGTGCAACGACGAACCTGACGAGGTCACGGAGCAATTGATTGGTGATTACAATGAAATTATAAGTTCAGAGAAAGCGGAGAAGTGGCGGATAATCAATGAAACTTATCAAAGTGAATATGAAAGTGGAGAGAGCTCCGCAAAAAATATTTCATCCATATTCCCGGTTGCTGTCCGGGAATTCAGTGACGGCCTGGATGCCGATGAATTTCTTTTTTCATTTTTTCAGCAACCCGATTTGTTTTTAAGAGTCAGGCCTGGCAATGAAAAAACAGTAACTGACAAGTTAGTTTCTAATAATATTCCCTTTGACTTACTGCCACCATCGGCAGTCAGGTTACCTATCACCACAAAAATTGACCCGTTACTTGAAGCAGATAAAGAGGTAGTGATACAGGATTATAGCTCACAGCTTACCGGCTCCCTTCTTGCCAGGCTGCCGCCTGGAACCAGGTTTGTCTGGGATGCATGTGCAGCCAGCGGGGGCAAGTCCTTACTGGCGTCTGACCTCCTCAGCAACATTCGCCTCACGGTTTCGGACATACGAAGTTCAATAATCTTTAACCTTGAAAAAAGGTTTCAACAGGCTGGAATAAGAAATTACCATGCTTATATTGTAGATCTTGCAGGGAATGCTCCTTTGCCTTTTGATCATCAGCAGGACCTGGTAATTGCCGACGTGCCTTGCAGCGGTTCCGGTACCTGGAGCCGCACACCGGAGCAACTCAGTTATTTTGACCCTTCAGCCATTGAGTATTACCAGGATCTTCAGCAAAAAATAGTTAAGCGGATAGTTCCCCTCATAAAGCCCGGGGGCTTTTTATTGTTTATCACCTGTTCCGTTTTCAAAAAAGAAAATGAAGACAATATTGATTTCCTACAGTCAGCACTGGATATGGAACTGGTAGAAATAAAACTTATTTCAGGATCTAAGATTAAGGCTGATACGTTATTTGCTGCGTTGCTGAAGAAGAAGGGCTGATAAACTCAATATCTACTTGACAATTTTCTGACGATAAACTGTTTTGCCATCTATAAGTATGCTGGCGAAATAAACCCCGTGTGCGAGGTTGGACGTGGGAATGCGGACATGAAAAAATCCTGCTGGTTTGGAACCGTTGTAGCGGTACATAACCCGTCCGTTCACATCATAAACAACCAGGTCGATCTTTGAAGCAGCATCGGTGGTATTCATCATTGCCAGCACATAGTTATCAAATGGGCTGGGGGTAAAGAAATATCCGGCCCGGTCATAGCAGGGTATTGAACTGTTAAAAGAGGAGGGTGTACTATAAAAAACAGTATCCTGTCCAAGGCTCACCTTCAGCCGGTAACTAAACAAACCAGTGAGCGGTGTCGATATCGGATCTTTATATGTATATGTTTTGGGTCCACCGGAACGATAGCTCCCCGAACCTTTGAATGATTTAACCTGTGCATAGACGTTAGTGCCGGGCAATTTTCTTTCAAGCTGGTAAACAACTGACGAATCATCTCTCATGGACCAGCTTATGTCGGCAATACAATTGGTAAACCCGGCATTAAGTTTCAATGAATCTGCCACCATGGAGGGCCAGGTGTTTGTAAAAGCATACTCAGGGCTGATGAAACTGGTGTCGCTGCCAATTACTACCCGTACACGGTATATAAAATTGCCTGGCGTGGTTGTTCTGATGGTGTCAGTTCTTGACCAGGAGTCCACGGACAGTGATACATGGCTTGTTCTGATACTATCAACTGTTGCAAACTGGCTGCTGCCTGGCACTTTTCTTTCAACGATATATGCGACAGAACTGTCAGCATTCATGGTCCAGTTTAACGACAAGACGGAGTTTGTAAAAGAGAATGCTGGTTTGAACGATTGCGCCATCAGGAGTTCATATGCCTTCCTGAAATTTGGTATGCCATAACCGAAAAAGTTATCGGGTGAAGAATATTTATGCGAACTTTTCTGAACCGCATCGATAATATCCATGTTGCTTTTTTCGGGAAATGCCTGCCAGAGACAGGCTATTAGTCCTGCAAGATTCGGGTTGGAATAAGAAGTTCCATTTCCCGCTGCCGGGTTACCACCAGGCAGGGCAAATATTGTCCCCAGTCCCACTGATACCATGTTGGGCTTAACTTTTCCGGCGCCGTTTGGGCCCTGGCTGCTGAAGGTTACGTAGTTGCCATTAACGTCAACCGCACCCACGGCCACAACACTGTCTCCATCCGCAGGTGTCATAGTATATTTGGTGTCACCCAGGTCCTTTCCTGAATTACCCGCACTATTCATCACGAGTATGCCTTTTTTCGCTGCAAGATCTGCTGCACGGGTGATCATGGCCGTATTGCCATCCCGTTGAGAATGATTGTAGCTTAGGGAAGGATCATCATAAATGTAGTATCCGAGAGATGTACTGAAAACCTTTACGCCGGCACTATCAGCAAATTCAGCCGCAGCGATCCAGTTCTGTTCTTCAACCGGCATCTCTGAGTAAACATCTTCGGTCCTGAACAGCCAAAAAGCGGCATGCGGAGCTGATCCAACGATGAAGCCAGGCCGGTTAGCGGCAATGATTGAAAAACAGGCAGAACCATGGTCATGATCTTCGTTCACGCTTTCCTCATTCGCGACATAATCCCAGGTACCTAATATCCGCCCCTGCAAACGAACGCTGTCTAATGCCGGGTTGCTTTTATAAGACCAGAAGCCGCCATCCATCACTGCCATCTCCATTCCCTTGCCAGTGTACCCCCTGTTATGAAGAAATTCACCTTCATGAATACGGATCTGTCCAAACGAATTACCATAGTTGAGCGGTTGCAGAATGCCAAGCTTATCCTGCTGAGATTTGATGCTGAGCATTGTTGGATTGTCAAGACTCGTAACAGGTTCATTGAACTTGTTCAGGGGTCTTGGGCTCACTGTATTATTTGCGACTTTCTTTGAGGACTTTACAAACGGAAAACTGTTGATCTTAGTTAATGCGGCCGCATCGTTGGTTCTGATCAGTACCTGGTTGAGCCATTTTGATTTGCTGAAGATCACCACATTCGGCACTGCGGCTATGCTATCAAGGTATGCAGGTGACAATGGCAGATCTGTGCTGTCGATTGCAATGTTATATGCCGTTCTGCGGGCAATTGATTTTGCGGAAAGATATGTGGAAGGGTTCGCAATACTATGCAGGGTTCCTTTTTTATCAGTCAGCTGTATAATATGTTTTGAGTATTGGGCAGTGGATGCCATCATACAAAAACAGAAACCAGCCAAAAGATAAAGTTGCTTCATAAGATCAGGTTGTTCGGATCGGATTAACCGGGGCAGGAAAGATTAACTAAGAGTGGAGCATTTACAAATCAGTTATGATCCATCATCCTGAGTTTGATACCCCCGCCTTCGTAATAAGCGTTTGTGATCACAGAATCACGGCACTTCTTGTTCCATCCCGCCAATGTACTTACCGAATCACACTTCCTTGGAGCGGTGTTGCAATTGATAGTATCACAAACATTATTTACGCACTTCGTATAATAACAGTTTGAGGTAGTATAAAAAACCTGGTAAGTGTAATGCTTGAATTCACGATAGATGAGACCGATCTCTTTTGCGTAGACTTCTTTTCCGAAGGTCCGCTCGCTGTATGACTTGTTGTCGGCAGGATTTCCAAGCGTTTCATCTACCTGGTTAACCGTTACTGTGTTTTGGATCATCTGGCCATTAAATACAGGAAACGGCAAACCTGCATTCTCGTAAGTATAGTCCCAATCAAACAGGAAATCATAGTTCCAGTTGGGATCCGGGGAATTAAGGTTGATATATTTATTTCCTTTCCAGCTAAATCCGTCCTTCACCGGCAATCTCATTTTCTCATAGCGGAAATTTTCTTCCACCACTTCAAGAGCTTCCCTTGTAGGTGTAACAACATAGGTCATGGTGGGCGTCCAGGGCTTCACGCCCAGCGTGTCGCGCAGGTAACGCACCACCTTCCAGCCCGGCCGTCCGGCGTTATCGGTAACCGCAGCTTCAACTACATCCTTAGCCTGGTAGTAAATGGTAGTGTCTTTTGCACCAAACGCAGTAAACTGCAGTGAGTCGAGCCGGTAACGGATAAACTTTCCGACCTGCATGGAGTAGTATTGGTCGATTTCATCCGAGGGATAAGTCTCTGATTGCTTTTCGCATGAAATAATTACGACGACTACGAGGAACAGGACAGAGATGCAGTATGCCAGCCTTTTCATGAAATGCCAGTTAGTTATGGTTCGTGATTCAACATTTGCCGGCAATTTTTTGAAGATTGACCGCGCTGATTTCAGCTTTTGTTGAACGGAATATCGTGGTTATTATTGTCCGGCAGCCGGTGATCCCGCGGTTTTCAGCTCCGCTGGATGATACCACCGCCAATTACATCGTCTCCCTCATAGAATACGGCACTTTGCCCCGGCGCTATGCCTTTTGCATCTTCATAAAACCGTACACTGATACCCTTTTCGTGGTTATACAGGTTTGAAAAGCTGCCCCTGTCCTTGTAGCGGATCTTTGTTGTAGCTTCCATCCCGTCTGTTATACCATCGTACTTGAGCCAGTTGAGTTTCCCGACAATGGCTTCCGGGCGATTCAGGTCCACTTCGTCCCCCAGGACCACCGTGTTGGATTCCGGGATGATATTAGTCACATATACAGGTTTGCCGAAGGCAATATCCAGTCCTTTTCTCTGACCGATAGTATAAAAGGGATATCCCTTGTGCTTTCCGAGGATGCGACCATTCTGGTCGACGAAATTTCCACCGGCCACGCGTTCTTCCAGTCCTTCGACCCGTCTCTTCAGAAAACCGCGGTAGTCATTATCCGGCACAAAACATATCTCATAACTTTCGCTCTTTTTCGCGAGTTCGGGATAACCATAATCCAGGGCCATCTGCCTGATCTCCGGCTTGCGGTATGGACCAAGTGGCAACAGCGTGCGCTTAAGCAGATCCTGTTGCAGCCCCCATAACACATAACTCTGGTCCTTCAGTTCGTCCACCCCTTTGCTCACCATATATCTGCCATTGGAGTGCTGGCTGATCTTACCGTAGTGCCCGGTTGCAATAAATTCGCAATCGAGGGCATCGGCACGCTTGAGCAAAGCCCTCCACTTTATATGGGTGTTGCACATCACGCAGGGGTTGGGTGTGTGTCCGGCAAGATATTCTTCAACAAAATTTTCGATAACAAAACCTCCGAATTCGTCCCGTATGTCAAGGATAAAATGGGGAAAGCCATGTTGTACGGCGGCCATCCTGGCATCGTTGAAGGAGTCGATATTGCAGCAGCCGGTTTCTTTTTTGCTGCCACCACTGGCTGCATAATCCCAGGTCTTCATGGTGATGCCCACCACTTCATATCCCTCATCATGGAGCATAAGGGCGGTGATGGTACTGTCGATACCACCGCTCATAGCTACCAACACTTTTCCTTTACGGCTCATTGTCTGCTGAATTGAGTTGCAAAATTACGAAATTTCTCCCTCCAGGCCAGTATTTTGGCTACCAGGGGATTCTTTAACATATACTGACGTCCTAATGTTCGGGTTTACCCCGGTGAGGGTGCATTCATTAACCCCGGGCTATCGCCTGCTCCTGGTAGGGATCTGGAAATTACAGGAGCTTTACTGGTCTTTTTTGGGGAAAAATTGGGCATTCTGCGGTGTTTACACTTTGGGTGGCACCCGGCAATTGAAGTAATTTGCTGTATTATTCAAACGAAAAATTCAGGTATATGATAAAGTTGCAAGCTATTGGACATCTGGGGAAAGATTGTATCACCAATACCGTAAATGGGAAAAATGTAATTAATTTCTCAGTGGCCCACTCAGAAAAATACAAGGATGCCCAGGGAAACCAGGTTGAGAAAACCACCTGGGTGGAATGTGCATACTGGACCGACCGTACTGCAATATCCCAGTACCTGCGGAAGGGAACACAGGTTTATGTTGAAGGAACACCCGAGGTAAGAACTTATCCTAAAAACGATGGTACAACAGGAGCATCGTTAACCATGAGGGTGCTTAATGTTCAGCTTTTAGGTGGAAGATCAGAAAATACCGGTTCGGCTACCCCGGCACAATCGCAGGGCAATTCCTACAACAGCAACCGCGAACAGGTAGCACAGGAAATGTCAGAACCAGTGGATGATCTGCCATTCTAGATGATCTGCCGTTTTATATGGTCAGATAAGGTAGATTATCAGCCAATGCAGATGACCTGCCATTTTGGATGACCATCCATTGTAGATGGTCTTCTGGTTTAGTGATCTGCATTCCAGACGCCCGGCGAATCTGCGATGTGTTACATATATGACGAACCAATGCAGGGTTTCATTAAAATGCAACCCTGCATTGGCAAGTCTCCATTCTTTATCATTTCTCAAACGCTTTAACCAGCTTTTCGACTTCTTCACGGGTTACACCCTTTTGCTGGTCGTCAATATTGATAACATAGAGAAATCCATTTCTTCCGGGTGAGGAATTGTAGGTTGATGCCAACCCGTATTGCTCACTCATCAACAACCGGCCGGTGGTAACGTTCCATTGTTCCCTTGCACAAAGGCAACCCATCGTTGGTGTTAAAGGATAAAAGGGTTTGCCTGCATAATATTCAGGGTCGATCGTAGTGCCATGCGCAATGATCTCCGTCCTCCCGGTTTTTCCGGCATACCAGGCTTCCATCATCGGAGCATAATTCCTCCATGTGGAAGGAAGCAATTGTTTGTATAGGACCAGGGAGTCCTGTAATGGTGCGAGAGGCTGATGAAAATACTTTTCCCAGGTATCTTCAAAGGGCATCACCATCTGGATATTGGGTGTCGGTCCAATCCAATTGATCCTTGACACTGCCGTACCCTGCAAACTGAAGATGCCCTGTGGCGTGCTCCCGTTAGTAATAAAATACGGGAGGTCCGAAGCTGATCTGGCTAATTGTTGAAATACCAGCAGGCGACCATTTGCATCCCTCGCGAAGCGGCCATCAGCGTGTTGAACTATCGCAAGGCCGGGGTAGTCACGGTTCCAGCGCTGTAACGAATAGATCACTTTTCTGCCAACCATTTGCTGATGTTGAAACAAACGCAGGAGCTCAGGTGATTTTTTATGATTGCCCGCCGTATAGTTATTTATATACCGCTCCAGTTCCACCAATACCATTATAGAATCATATCCGGGAAACTGTTCTACCATTGCAATCTTTAGATTATTCCGGTTCTCTGTCAGCGTATCCTTTCGCAACAGGTAAGCAGCGGCCATCGCAAACAGTCGTGGTTCAGTCTCGATGGAAAGAATTGACCTTATCGATTGCTCATATCCGCCCGGATATACAGCATATACTGCCTCCAGAAAAGACCTTCTCGTTTCCAGCTGCAACCATTCATAGGCTGAAATTAACTCGTCGAATCCTGATCTTATTATCGGCCCTTCAAACAAAAATTGTGAAATGGCATCGCAGGCAGACTCAAATCTGTGTTCGTTGTTGCTATCCAGTTTTTCATTAAAAGTTTTTGCAACAATATTTTCACGCAGATCTTTATCGAGCCTCGCACGTTTTTGAAACAGAACATAGTCAGAATAAATATCCTGTGTAGACCCTTGCGAATAAACCGGATGTTGACACAATATACACAGAACGATAGTGACGATGGAAAGGCGCAGGCACCAATAAATAACCGGGGTTGATTTGTTATGCATCGAAGAAGTTAATTCCAGGTATTAAAGATAATATTTAAAGCTTCGACCTGCCTTCATACAAATGATTTTTCGAAAGTTAATCCCTAACTTCAGGCCGCTTTAACAAATCAATCACTAAATAGCTGTCAAATGAAAAAAATGTTTTCGAAAGTATGGTACTCAAAAAAAATATTTTCAAAAGGGATATTGGCTTTTGCTTCAGTAGTTCTTTTTAGCCAATGTGCAGATAATTCCAATGAGAGTGCTGCAGACAGCGATTCAACTGCTGCTGCTACCACCACAACAGCAGCACCCGCTGAAGATTGGAAAATAGGTGTACAGTTCTGGACATTCAAGGAGTTTCCATTTGTAACTGCGGTAGAAAAGGCAGACAGCGCGGGGATAAGATTCATTGAAGCTTTCCCTGGCCAGCGTCTTGGCGGAAATTTCAAAGACTCGTTCAATATCAACATGTCTGCCGAAAGCAAAAAAGGTATCCAGGAATTGTTGTCATCAAAAGGAATGCGGATCGTTGCCTTCGGAGTGACTGGGGCCAAAGATGCTGCTGAATGGAACAAACTGTTTTCATTTGCCAAAGAAATGGGCATAGAGTATATCAATTCCGAACCAAACAAATCACATTGGGGACTGATCGATAGTCTTTCAGGAGTGCATGGTGTGAAGCTTGCCATTCATGAACATCCAAAGCCAAATCCATACTGGCACCCTGATTCCGTTGTTGCTGCAATGAAAGGTCATCCGAACATTTATGCATGTGCAGATCTTGGACATTGGGGACGCAGCGGCCTTGATGTAGTTGAATGTTTAAAGAAACTTGAAGGACGCATCATAGGTGTGCATCTGAAGGACATTAAGGAGTTCAACAATACTAAAGCGGAAGACGTGGTAGTGGGTACCGGTGCATTGAAATATCCTGGTATTCTTGCTGAGTTGAAACGCCAGAATTTTAAAGGTATGATGTCGGTGGAGCGTGAAGGTAACTGGCAAAATAATATGACTGACGTGAAGCAGACTGCGGAGTTTGTAACAAGTGAGCTGAAGAAAATCCAATAAACTTCATAGCTGATCCAGGTATAAAAATATCGCCAACAGGTATAAGAATATCGCCAAATTTATGATCCATCAACGATAGCCGGCTTTTAAGTAGCCGGCTATTGTATTTATAGACTGTCCAATATATTTGCCATGTGAACCATCAGTGCACACTTCGAAGCATTCGTGCTTTCAGCCACTTTAACAGGAAATCATCGCGTTAACCGGCTTTACATTGATACTAATCCCGGTGATTATAACGGTTATTGGTTTTTTCTTTCTGTAAATGGAAATGAAGTTTTTATTTTTGGCGATGCCTGAAAAATTATTTGCTTATAAAGATTTGTTCGAGTTTACAAAAGGTGTTTTTACAAGGATAGGATGTTCTGAGAACGATGCTGCGATCTCTGCACGTGTTTTATTGTCGGCGGATCTTCGTGGTGTCGATTCACATGGAGTTGCAAGGCTTTCGGGTTATGTCCGGTTATGGGAAGCAAAACGGGCAAATACAACCCCTTCACTAAAGATAATTCATGAAACTCCTTCAACAGCCGTTGTGGATGGTGACGGTGGTCTTGGACTTGTGGTTGCTCCGTATTCAATGCAGATAGCTATCGACAAAGCTAAAAATGTGGGTACAGGTTGGGTAAGCGTTCAAAACAGCAATCATTTCGGTATCGCCGGTTACCATGCCATGATGGCCCTTGAACACGATATGATCGGCATTGCGATGACCAATGCCAGCCCGCTTGTTGCACCAACGTATTCCATTGAAAGATTGCTGGGTACCAATCCTATCTGTGTTGTTATCCCGGGAGGTGAAGAACCGCCATTTGTTGCTGATCTTGCCACCACTACCGCGGCAAACGGTAAACTTGAGATCCTTCAGCGAAAGAATAAAACAGCGCCGGATGGCTGGATCCAGGACAAATATGGCAATCCGAGCAACAATCCGCATGAGTTAAAATCCGGCGGCGCCTTGTTACCACTCGGGGGCGATCGCGAACATGGGAGTCATAAAGGTTATGCACTTGGCGCCGTGGTTGACATTTTTTCAGCCATACTCAGCGGTGCTAATTATGGACCCTGGGTTCCGCCTTTTCCTGCCTATATTCCTATGCCTGAGCAGATGCCTGGCAAAGGAATAGGCCATTTTTTCGGGGCCATGCGGATAGATGCATTCCGGCCCGCCGCTGATTTTAAAAGCAATATGGATAACTGGATCAGGCGTTTCCGCTCCGCTAAAACCGTTGAAGGAGAAGAACAGGTGCTGATTCCGGGTGATCCTGAAAGAGAAATGGAGGCAGACAGGCTGATGAATGGAATCCCACTTTTACATTCGGTTGCTGATGATCTTGAATTTCTTGCCGGGAAACTTGAAATGAAATTTATGTAGCTATCGTTTATCTTCGCGTTCCAAAATTTTTGCAGAATATGAAAATCATGAAGTTTGGCGGGACCTCGGTGGGCAAGCCTGAAAGGATGCACCAGGTAGCAGAGCTGATCACCAAGGAAGACGAACCTACTATTGTTGTGCTGAGCGCACTCAGCGGCACCACCAACGCACTCGTTGCAATCGGTGAAGCCATGGCCTCGGGCAATAAGGAAGCGGCCCGGCAACAGATCGAGACGCTACAGGCCCACTATACAAAATTTATAAGGGACCTCGTGAAGACCGATAAAGCACATGAAAAAGCTACTGGTATCGTAACTGAACATTTTGAGTTTCTCAATATCATACTAAAAATTTCTTTCTCAGAAGCGTTGAGTAAAGACATCCTCGCACAGGGAGAACTACTGTCGACCAAGTTATTTTCGGTTTACCTGGAAGAGATCGGTCAGGAGCATGCACTATTGCCTGCCCTGGAATTTATGTCGATCGATAGTTACGATGAACCGCAGGTAGCCAGTATCCGCACCAAACTCGAGGCACTTCTCAAACAACATGCGGATAAAAAACTGTTCATCACTCAAGGTTATATCAGCCGGAATGCGAGGGGTGAGGTGGATAACCTGAAAAGGGGTGGAAGCGATTATAGTGCGTCGCTGATCGCTGCTGCGGCGAATGCGAAGGTCTGTGAAATCTGGACCGATATCGACGGGATGCATAATAACGATCCACGCGTAGTCAGAAAGACCGTGCCGATTGAACAAATGAGTTTTGAAGAAGCAGCAGAGCTTGCCTATTTCGGTGCGAAGATCCTGCATCCTGCGTCCATCTGGCCGGCACAGCATTACAAGGTACCGGTGAAATTACTTAACACCATGCAACCCGATGCAAGGGGCACACTGATCACAGAGGAAGCAGGCTCGGTTGGTGTTAAAGCGGTCGCGGCAAAAGATGGAATCATTTCCATCAACATCAAAAGCAGCCGGATGCTACTCGCTTACGGGTTCTTAAGAAAGATCTTCGAGGTCTTTGAAAAATACCGGACCTCGATTGACATGATCACCACTTCCGAGGTTGCCGTATCAGTTACCGTTGATAGCACTACAAACCTCAAGGACATCGTAAAAGAACTTGAGCCTTTCGGCAAAATAACCGTCGAGGAAAACCTCACTATCGTTTCGGTAGTAGGCAACGAGATCGCTCAGACACCCGGCGTGCTCAGCAAACTGTTCGAATCACTTGCTACTATACCCGTGCAGATGGTAAGTTATGGCGGTAGCAAACACAACGTGTCATTGCTTGTTCCTTCATCTTACAAGGTGCAGACTCTACAACTTCTGAATAAAGGACTTTTTAACCTGGATTAAAGGTGCCATCCAGCTTATGCAAAGCCGCAACATGGTTCGGGAGCTGATACAGGGGATAGTCCTGGTTTGTCTGCTGATCCCCGGTATCGCGTTTACTGCAAAAGCACAGGATAAAAACTACATTTCGGGCAGGGTACTCAACGGCGAAACAGATGCGCCAATACCAAATGCCAGTGTATTTATTACAAATACTTCAAGAGGTACCGTCACTTCAGTGAACGGTACCTTTGATCTTAAGGGTATCCCCGCAGGCAAGTATGATCTCATTATATCCTCTGTTGGATACAACACGCAGGTCTATTCTTTCTCATCAGAGAAGTTGCCTTTGCAGCTGAAAATTTATCTCGAACCAAAAGTAACCGAGCTTGATGCGGTGATCGTGGAGCCATATGAAAAAGATGGCTGGGAAAAATGGGGTAAGTTTTTTGTTGAAAATTTTATTGGCACTACCAACGCTTCCAAACTTTGTAAGATCAGGAATTATAAGACGCTCAGGTTCCGTCATTCCAAAAAGAAAAATGTGTTGACCGTTGTTGCGGATGATCCCCTCGTAATTGATAACCGTGAACTGGGCTACCGGATTACTTACCAGTTGGAAAATTTCACATACGATTTCAACAAAGGCACGTTATTCTATCTTGGGTATACCCTTTTCCAGGATATGGCCAAAGACACATTGAACATCCCTAAAAGATTCTTACGCGAACGCCGTGCGGCTTACCAGGGTTCAATAGTTCATTTCATCCGGTCACTCTATAATAACAGGCTCGTCGAAAATGGCTTTGAGGTTAAAAGGGTGAAAAGAGTAAACAACGAGGAAAAAGAAAGGGTACGCAACCTGATCCGGCGCAGATCCCGCATCAATGAGAATACAGATTCAAGTGAATATTATGACCGGGTGCTGAGGCAGGAAGATTTCAAGGACAGCTATTCTCAACATACCCTTACGGCCGACAGCCTGGTTTCCGTCACGACTGATCAGCAACACGTAATGTATTTCGACAATTACATACAGGTGATGTTCCGGGGCGGGCTTGAAGAAAAAGGTTACCTCTTATGGACTGGTCAGAACCGGAAGCGATATCATCCAAGATCACTGGTTAATCTGATGAGTGGAAAACCGGTAACCATTGAGCGAAATGGCAGTTGTTTTCCTCCCACAGAGATCTTCTCTTCCGGCTACTGGGCATGGAACGAAAAAATTGCTCATCTTTTACCGAATGATTACGATGATGTGCTGGGCAGGTAATCCTTCCGCACTATCGTCAACAAATCCTATGAGACAAATTGGGTATATTCGCGTCGTGAGAGTCTCCATCGGGATGATATTTGTTGCTGCATTGTTATTATGCTCAGTGACTTTGATTGGCAGGCAATCAATATATGCTGAAACTGCAGGAATACAAAAAGCAGCATCAGTTTCTGTCACAGCTATAACAACATCCTGCATAGCACAACATCCGCGGGGCATTAAAAATAGCCGTGACAATGCTGATCCTGCCTGCATTGCTGTGAAAGCGACCGTCCCGGCATCGCCTTACACCGTTAGTGGGTCCAGGTCTTATACCAGCCAGGCATCCAATAGTGTTATCAACATCTTACAGATCTCCGGTCGGGCTTCAAAGTGCCGGATACTGGCATCGTTTACGCAACCGCTTCATCATTACCCTCTTGTTTTGCCTCATCATCATTTCTGGTAGATAAACAGCGTGGCCAATTTTAGTATAGATATCCGCTAAAGGGCCATGGCACTACTCACCCTGCACCGTCTTGTCGTGCACCTTTCTGCGCATCCCGCGCGATAAATTATAAAAGACTTATTTACCAGCCAGCGTTCTTCTATGCCTCATTTATCACCATTGATTATTGACCTTGGTCTCATACTTGGAGCGGGCGCCATCATGACGCTCATCTTTAAAAGATTGAAGCAACCAGTAATTCTAGGCTACCTTCTCGCAGGAGTGGTGGTTGGACCCAATTTTTCATTGTTTCCGACCATCACCGATCAGAAAGACATTGAAGTACTTGGAGAGATTGGGGTGATATTCCTGTTATTCAGCCTTGGACTGGAATTCAGCTTTAAAAAATTGTTGAAAGTTGGAGGTGCTGCTTCAGTAACAGCGATCGTCAAGGTCCTTTTCATGTTACTGGTCGGTTATTTTGTCGGCATACTGCTTGGATGGAGTAGTATGGACAGTATTTTTCTTGGAGGTATTCTCGCTATTTCATCCACAACCATCATCATACGTGCATTCGAAGAGATGGGCGTAAAGGGACAAAAGTTTGCAAATCTTGTGTTCGGTATACTGATCGTAGAAGATATTGTAGCGGTAGTATTGCTCGTTCTGTTGTCCACGCTTGGTGTTACCCGTCATTTTGCCGGCCAGGAAATGCTCATTTCCATAGCGAAACTTATATTTTATCTGGTACTATGGTTTGTAGCGGGGATCTTTTTCCTGCCATCTTTTTTGAAGATGGTAAAAAAGTATCTGAATGATGAGACACTATTGGTTACTTCTCTCGCTCTTTGTATGCTGATGGTTTACCTGGCAACCAAAGCCGGTTTCTCACCTGCATTGGGAGCGTTTATCATAGGTTCGATTCTCGCAGAAACCACACAGGCAGAAAGAATAGAGCACCTGGTGAAATCTGTCAAAGACCTTTTTGGGGCAGTGTTTTTTGTTTCAGTGGGTATGCTGATCGATCCGAAAATGTTACTCACTTATGCCGGGCCGGTGTTACTGATAAGCTTCATCACCATTGCCGGTAAACTGATCAGCACAACCCTTGGTTCGATAATGGCAGGGCAGGGGCTTAAAACTTCCGTGCAGGCGGGTATGAGCTTGTCGCCAATTGGTGAGTTCTCTTTTATTATAGCTGCATTAGGTCTTACCTTGAACGTGACCAGTCATTTTTTGTATCCTATCGCCGTAGCCGTTTCAGCGGTAACGGCGTTTGCGACACCATTGCTGATACGTTTTTCGGATCCGGTCTACCGGTGGACCGAACGCGTCCTGCCTCAGAACATCAAAGATTCTATTATCCGTTACAGTTCCGGTTCACGAAATATCCAGGTAGCGACTGATTGGCAAAAATTGTTGAAGGCAAAGTTTTATAACATTATACTGCACTCCACCATCATCATATCCATCATCGTATTGTCATCCAACTACCTGATCGATGCCATGAATAAAACACTCAACTGGAGTGGATGGGCAAATCAGCTTGCGGCGGTTATTACCCTGATCATGTTATTGCCGTTTCTTTGGGCACTTGCCATAAAAAAAGCCTATACAAATGAAACGTTCCGGGTCTGGTCAGAAAAGCGATACCGCGGGCCAGTAGTTTTGTTACAGATTTTCCGCATTCTGCTGGCTATATTTTTTATCGGATTTTTCCTCGATCGTTTTGTTTCAAAAGAGCTGGCCTACATCATGGTGGTGGTGCTGGTTGTTGTGTTGTTCTTTTTCTCGAAAAGGATACAGGCTTTTTATTTCCGTCTGGAGAATCGTTTCCTGGCAAATCTTAACGACAGGGAAAGGCAACAAGTGTTGTCAAAAGCACCTGATCTTGCACCCTGGGACGCGCATATGGCAAACTTCGAAATAAAACCTGAATCGGAAATCGGCGGTAAATCCCTGCTGGATCTTGGCTGGCGTGAAGAGTTTGGAATAAATGTAGCCATCATCGAAAGGGGAGAACACCGGATCTCTGTGCCGGGCAGGGAAGAAGTGATCTTCCCCTATGATACGCTCTCCGTAATAGGTACTGACGAACAGATCGAAAAGTTCAATCAATACCTGGATGCCGTAAATATCAACGCGCATGTCACCAAAACAAAAACCCAGGTGACGCTTGAGCGCATAACCATCAGCCCGGATTCGCCGTTCCTTCACATGACGATCCGCAACTCTGGTATTCGCGAAAAAACTCACGGACTTGTAGTAGGAATTGAACAAAACAATGAAAGGATACTAAACCCGGAGTCGGATTATGTCTTTAAAGTGGATGATGTTGTCTGGATCGTCGGAAACAGGTTGAGAATTCTTGCGGTTCAAAAAACAGATCCGGGAATGGAACTAAAAGTTGACCATAAGATTTTGGAAGAACCCAGATGATAGCAGTCGAGCAGATGACAGCAGTCGAACAGATGACAGCAAGCAAACATATGACTATGTTCTGACAGATGCCGGTGAGTCAAATCATGACCGCACTATTTTGAATGGATCCACTTCTCTACAAGATCCATCCACTTCACATTGCTGGTTTTATTATTCATACCAAAGCCATGTCCACCCGCAGGGTAAAGATAAATTTCAACAGGCACGTTGTGTTTCTTCAATTGTTCCGCAAACACCGTACTGTTGGCATATGGAACACCTTTATCGTCCTTTGCATGCACAAGAAAAGTTCGTGGGGTCTTGTCCGTTACATGTAACTCGTTCGAATATTCCTTCACCAGTGACGGGTCCGCATCTTTGCCAATGAGATTGTTCCTTGAACCGCTGTGACCCAGGCTGTCACTAAAACTGATGACGGGGTATACAAGGATCATAAAGTCGGGCCTGAGAGAAGTTCTGTTTGGATTGGAGATATACGCTTTCCCGAAGTGAGTACCCGCTGTCGAAGCCAGGTGACCACCTGCTGAAAATCCCATTATGCCAATCTGGTTGGTCCTGATATTCCATTTCGTTGCGTTTTCGCGAACAATCTGGATAGCCCGTTGCGCATCCTGCAGGGGGCCTGTTTTTTTATCGATCATCATGCTATCGTCGGGAAGACGGTACTTCACCACGAAGGCAGCAATGCCCATTTCGTTGAAACGTTTTGCAACATCATAGCCTTCATGTGCAATGGCGAGTATGCCGTAGCCACCGCCGGGAAATATAATTACCGCTTCACCCGTTGCTGTTTCTTTGGGAGGGAGGAAAATACCGATAGCCGGATTCCTGACTTTACTGACACGTTCAATTCCATTCTTGGTTTCTGACTTTTCACGGTCCGGGCCTGGAATCGAATTGGGCACGGAATCGGAATATAACGGCATGAAATCCTGGGCGTTCAGTTGCAGGAGTGAAATAGACATGCAGAAAAATATAAAGTATAATCTTTGTTTCATAATGGCGTGTTTCAAAAAAAAAATCCCCTCCGGTTATGAAGGGGAATTGAAATTAGTTAGATAACCAGCATGGCATCTCCATAACTGAAGAATCGATATTTGTCTTTTATCGCTTTTTTATAAGCCTCCATCGCGAGATCATAGCCGGCAAAAGCACACACCATGATCAGTAAGCTTGTTTTTGGTAAGTGCAGGTTTGTCACCAATGAATCAGCTATATTAAAATTGTATGGCGGATGAATAAAGATATTAGTCCAGCCTTCAGATGGCTTCATCAGTTTTTCAGCAGTGTAGGAGGACTCCAATGCACGCATGGTGGTTGTTCCGATAGAACAGATCCTATGATTGCCGGTAATGGCTTTGTTCACAATCTTGCATGCATTCTCTTCTATCCGGTAATACTCAGCATCCATTTTATGTTTGCTAAGATCTTCCACTTCAATGGGTCTGAATGTTCCCAAACCGGTATGCAATGTTACCTCTGCAAAGCGGATACCTTTGATCTCAAGTCTCTTGATCAGTTCGATACTGAAATGCAGGCCCGCCGTTGGCGCAGCAACTGCCCCTTCGTGTTTTGCATAAACAGTCTGGAACCTTTCCTTGTCCTCAGCCTCAGGTTTACGTTTTATGTATTTTGGCAATGGAGTCTCACCCAGTATTTCAAGCATCTGGCGAAACTCTTCATCAGTACCTTCCCATAAGAATCGGATAGTACGGCCACGCGAGGTTGTGTTATCAATTACTTCTGCAACCAACTCGTCATTTTCACCAAAATAGAGCTTGTTACCAACCCGTATCTTACGTGCAGGATCAACGATTACGTCCCAAAGCCTGTTGGGTTTATTCAATTCTCTCAAAAGAAAAACTTCAATCTTTGCGCCGGTTTTTTCTTTACGGCCATACATACGCGCCGGGAACACTTTGGTATTATTGACAACAAAGACATCCTTGTCATCGAAATATTCCATTATATCTTTAAATGTCCTGTTTTCAATCTGGCCGGTTTTGCGATGAACAACCATCATTCGGGCGTCTTCACGTTTTTTTGCAGGATGCTGAGCTATAAGGTTCAAGGGTAGATCGAAACGGAACTGAGAAAGTTTCATGTAAAAGTTTTGTTTAAATATTGCCTGTCGTCATGATATGAAACCGCGGGAGCAGTGGAGTGGGAAGATCGGTCGGATCCGATACAAACCAGGTCTTACGGCACCAGGTTTAATATCATGTTTGTTTAAATTTCAAGCGGGCAAAGGTAATTTTTTTTTTGGAAACCATGAAATAAAGTGTTACGGGGCTAAAACCTTGATCAACAACTTGTTTTACGCTGAAATACCCGGAATCGAAGCAATCAGTTTGCGGGTGTAATCGGAGCCTGGCCGGTGGTAAATATCTTCAGCTTTTCCGATCTCTTCAATCCGGCCCCTGTTCATCACCATAATCCGGTCACTGATATACCTCACTACCCCCAGATCATGAGAAATGAATACAATTGTAAAGCCAAACTCCTTTTTCAGGTCATTCAACAGGTTGAGAACCTGGGCCTGCACACTTACATCAAGGGCAGATACAGACTCATCACAGACCAGGAAGGACGGATTCATGGCCAGTGCCCGGGCTATAACTATCCTTTGCCGCTGCCCTCCTGAGAATTCATGTGGATAGCGATTGTAATGCTCGGGCAGAAGGTTCACTTTTTCCAGTAACTCCATCACTTTCGCTTTCCTTTCCGTGAGCTGTTTTGCTATTCCCTGGACTTTCAAGGGTTCTCCAATCGCACTCCCTATGGTTATCCTTGGATTTAAGGATGAATACGGATCCTGGAACACGATCTGGAGATCACGCCGCATCGAACGCATGGTATCCGCATCCAGCTTGGCAATATCCTGGTTTTTATAAAAAATCTGACCTGATGTGGGTTTGATAAGTCTGAGTAACGTACGGCCCAGCGTCGTTTTACCACAACCTGATTCGCCTACGAGGCCGAGGGTTTCACCTTCCATGATATCAAAGCTGACATCCTGTACCGCCTTTATGTAATGCTTAGGTTTACCCAGCAGGTTTCTGCCTGAAGGAAACCACACATTGAGGTTATTCACGGTCATCAGCACATCAGGCCTTTCCGTTATATCAGCGGTGGCCGGCTCAGCGGCTTTCGCCGGCATCCGTGTATACTCGCGGCCAGAATTTTCATTCATGAAATCGGCAACAACCGGTAATCGTTGTCCCTTTGGATGTAACACCGGCCGGCAATTCAGCAGCCCGCGGGTATAAGGATGTCGGGGACTGCTGAAAATATCTTGCACTGTTCCCTGTTCCACGATTGCACCTTTGTACATTACTATAGCACGGTCAGCAACTTCTGCGACTACGCCGAGGTCATGTGTGATAAAGATCACCCCCATCTTTTCTGTCGCCAGCAGTTCCCTGATCAGGGCGAGTATTGTTTTTTGTACGGTAACATCCAGGGCGGTGGTAGGCTCGTCGCAAACCAGCAAAGACGGCTCACAACTCATGGCCATTGCTATCATGACCCGCTGTTTCTGTCCGCCACTCAGTTGATGCGGGTAACGGTGAAACATCGCAGCAGGATCGGGGAGTTTAACTTTTTCAAAAAGGTTTATTGTTTTTTCCATCGCCTGTTTAGTCCCCATGCCCTGGTGTAACTTAATAGCTTCCATCACCTGGTCACCGCAGGTGAAAACCGGGTTAAGCGAACTCATTGGCTCCTGGAAAATCATCGCGATTTCATTGCCCCGGAGTGCCCGCAGGTCTTTCAGCGGGAGGTTGAGGAGGTTCACAGTATGAGCACCATCAGCGGAAAATAATATTTCACCTTTGGGATATGTTGCCGGCGGACTTGGCAATAGCTGCAGGATGGATAAAGACGTTACGGATTTACCTGAGCCTGATTCACCAACAATAGCCACGATCTCGCCCCGTGCTACCTGAAAACTGATGTTACTGACTGCCGTCGTTTTGCCAAGTGCTGAGGTAAAATCAACCTGGAGGTCCCGGATGTTTAATAACGGTTCTGGCATGGATAATTCGTTACCGATGGATAATTGGTTACGCATTTAAAAGCGCAGGTGCCTAACCGTTAGCCCCTCGTTGATGAGCTGTTTAAGCGAATCAATTCCGATCCTCAAATGTCTTTCAACATAATCCGACGTGATCTTTTTGTCACTTTCTTCGGTTTTGACCCCTTCGGGTGTCATCGGCTGATCGCTGACCAGCAGGAGTGCGCCGGTAGGGATCTTATTGTGAAATGCAACAGTAAATATTGTTGCGGTCTCCATATCAATAGCATAAGCTCTTATCTTCTGTAAATACTCTTTAAATTCTACATCATGCTCCCATACCCGCCGGTTGGTCGTGTATACGGTTCCGGTCCAATAATCCACTCCATAGTCCCTGATGGTGGTGGAAACGGCTTTTTGCAGTGCGAAAGCCGGCAGGGCGGGCACCTCAGCCGGAAAGTAATCGCCGGAGGTTCCCTCACCCCTTATTGCGGCAATAGGTAAGATAAGATCACCAAGTTTGTTTCTCTTTTTTAAGCCTCCGCATTTGCCCAGAAAAAGTGCTGCTTTCGGAGCAACCGCGGTCAGCAGATCCATCACCGTTGCGGCCGTCGGGCTACCCATTCCGAAATTTATGATGGTAATATCTCCGGCTGTTGCACACATCATTGGCCTGCCTTCCCCAACAACTTTCACATCGTTCCATTCGGCAAACTGGTAAACGTAATTACTGAAATTGGTAAGCAAAATGTATTTTCCAAAATTCTCCAGTTTCTCGCCAGTATAACGTGGCAGCCAGTTTTGAACTATCTCTTCTTTTGTTTTCATTGGTTATATTTAATTTTTTGTCGGGGTAACCGGTCCCATTCACAGAAGTATCTTTGTGCACATGATAAAGATAATGTATCCTTCATATTCCTATAAGATTAAAGAAGAGGAGGGAAGGGAACTGATTTTTGATCCATCACGAAAATTATGGGTGCGACTTACCCCTGAGGAATGGGTGCGTCAGAACATTATCCAGTATCTGTTACAGGCAATGCATTACCCGTCATCGCTGATTGCCATCGAAAAGGAACTGCAGCTTGGGGAATTAAAGAAACGATTTGATATCCTTGTGTACGACAAAAACCATCTTCCCTGGATGATGATTGAATGTAAGTCAATGGATGTCCCTTTGGATGATAAAGTATTAAGCCAGGTGCTGAGGTATCATATAGCGATACCTGTTCCCTACCTGGTAATCACAAACGGATCTTACTGTGCAGCATTTGAAAAAGTAAACGGGAGCCTGTCTCAACTGGAGCAATTTCCCGGATATAATCCTTCCTAACATTACACTATTCATCGCCGCCATAGGTATCAGTCAACTCATCCCATTCAGGATCACCTGGGTTTAGCAGCCACTCGAGGACAAGGTAACGTTGATGTGCAGCCGCTTTATGCACATTGGATGTGTTTTCCTTATCTGCCTTTTTTATATGTTTAAAGTATAACGCCGCCATTTTATAAAACAGGTATTCATCATAAATGGCTGAGGTCCGCAGGTAGCCGGCATCTTCAAACAGGCTGTCAGTTTCTGCAAGCAGCGGGGGAACATTTCCAAAAAAGTCACCTACAAGTTCCAGGTCACATTCGGAAGAGGGATCCGGGAAAACCTCTACCTTTCCAAGTGCCCAGGCCAGCATATAAGCGCCTTCGAATTGAAAACTAAGTTTTGCCTTTAGTTCATCTGTTGTTTCAGGCTCCCTGAAAAATTGCTTTTCATTCTCACTTATAGCCTGCCATAAGCCTTCCTTTTTTAACCAATCAGCTATTTTGTCTGCCTCGGCAGAGTTGCTTGCACAAAAAGCAACAGACAAGAGTATCATCATCCGTGCAGCGGCCTCTTCGGGATCTTTGATGACCGAAGTGATATTTTCCGGCAGGGCAGTCAGTGGAACGTCCTGGATGCCATAAGCAATCATACGTTGTCTCAGCTTCTCCCATGTTGTCTTCGATATCGACTTAGCCATCATTATAAAATTAAAAGAATGCGTGCAAGATATGATCATTAAAAGTGAAACCGCGGCAAGCGCGGTTTCTATAAGCAATTAATAAGGTTACATTTTTGTTATGGGAAGATGCCCAGTTCAGCATAGCTGGTTCCCACCTTATTGATAGCAACTACATATGCTGCGGTCCTCATGTCCGGTATCTTGTCATTTGCACGCCAGGCATCCATGATCTCCCTTGTTGCACCTATCATTGTTTCTTCAAGCCCGCTTCTCACAAGGTCAACCTCGTCGGCTCCATGAATGATCTTTTCACGGTCCTCCTGGTCCACTCTTTTGCCGGTAAGCTCTTCCATCTGTCCCAGGATCTTGGTATTCAGATCTTCAGTGAATCTTTTTTCCATCCGGCCATAACGGATATGGCTAAGGTTTTTCAACCATTCGAAATAAGAAACGGTTACACCACCCGCATTCAGATACATATCGGGAACGACCAATATTCCTCTTCTTATAAACTCTTCATCCGCGTCTGGAGTTAAAGGTCCGTTAGCCGCCTCGCCGATGATCTTTGCTTTCACACGCGGTGCATTTTCGCCGGTGATCACTGCTTCAAGTGCTGCAGGGATCAGAATATCGCATTCCATCTCGAGTGCATCAGTATTTTTTGTAAAGTTGTGTGCACCGCTGAAACCAAGTATGGATCCCGTCTTTTTGCGGTGTTCAACAACAGCATCAACGTCAAGTCCGTTCTCATTGGAAATTGCCCCTTCCCATTCAGCGAGACCAACAATCACTGCTCCGTGGTCCTGGAAGAATTTCGCAGTGTGGTAACCAACGTTCCCTAATCCCTGCACAACGATTCTTTTTCCTTCTACTCCAACGTTGAGGCCTAAACGCTGCATTACTTCGGGCATATTGCAGACTTCACGCAGTCCGTAAAATACACCAAGCCCGGTTGCTTCCTTCCGGCCACGTACGCCACCCTGTGATACCGGCTTACCAGTTACACAACCTTGTGCATCGATCTCGCCGGGGCGCATACTCTGATAGGTATCCACTATCCAGGCCATCTCACGTTCACCTGTTCCATAGTCGGGGGCGGGTACATCTATACCAGGACCGATAAAATTCTTTTTTATAAGTTCAGATGTATATCTCCTGGTAATTTTTTCCAGTTCGTAAGCCGAGTATTTTTTTGGATCGATGGTGATCCCTCCCTTCGCACCTGCAAAGGGAACATTAACAATCGCACATTTATAAGTCATCAGGGCCGCGAGCGCCATAACTTCATCAAGGTTCACACCCATCGAAAACCGGATACCTCCCTTACAGGGTAGTTTGTGATGTGAGTGCTGAACGCGGTAAGCTTTAATTACTTCTATCTTATCTCCAACTTTTACGGGGAAGTGCATGCGATAAACCGCATTACATTGTTTGATCTGCTCAAGGATACCGGGATCCCAGCTGGTGAATTGCGCTGCTTTCTCAAAGCTCTTTTCGACAGCGCCGAAGAAACTGTACTCTGACATACTGATCTTATTTATGGTTTACAATCTTAGGCATTTTTTCTCTCCAGCTTTGTTATCTTTCTGTCAAGGCGGATGACATAAAGTAACAACCCTATCAATATGGTGACCACCACGGCAACCACCACATAAATCTTACCGTCTGAACGCATACCGGTAGCTGGTTCATTAACGGGAACATTTTCCTGGGCAAATACAAAACTGTTGATGAGCAGAAGCAGGAAGGAATAGATATATTTTTTCATTTTACGGCGGCGTATTCGGTTTTTTGTTTGCCGGTAACTGAGTTTCCGGTCATCTCTGATTGTTTTTCCTCCAGCATAATGGTTCTCACCTTCAGGGTGGAGATCCATACACCGAGAAGCGTCCATCCCAATACTGCGGGCCAGAATATGATCCGCAGACGGGGATCAAGATCGCTACCGCTCAATCCGGGATTTCCTTCAACGCCCTTACCGCCGGGGTGCAAAGATTCGACCAGCCGGGGTAAAATCATTATCATCGGCACATATATGCAATACGCAAATATGTTATAAACTGCAGCTACACGACCGCGTTTATCGATATCAGTCATGGAATTTCTAAGAACGAAGTATGCGAGATAGATTAATAGCGCAATTGCTGCCCCTATTTGTTTAGGATCGTTGTTCCATGGTGCACCCCAGGTATAATTTGCCCAGATAGAGCCGGTGATTAAACCGAGGCAACCAAACACAATTCCGGTCCTTGCGAACTCAGCACCATAAATATCATATTTTGCCTTCGGATTCCTGAGGAACATGATCGAATAAACCAGTGATACGGTAACAAGGGTAAGCTGGCCGAACCACATGGGCACATGGAAAAAAAAGTTGCGGATGCTTTGATAAAGGTTCCCTATCTCGGGGACTTTAGTGGTGAACCCTGCGATGAAAGTGTACAGTAGTAAAACGATGCTCAATATTTTCCACCAGGCTAGCCGCATATTATTTTTGTGTGGAGGCAAAATTAGGGTAAACTATCCGAAATAGAAATTAGATCTCAACCTGCACAATTAGTGTATGGAGGCGGAAAAGCTCTGTCCATATCAGTCTTTCCAGAGAAAAGGGAAAAGGATAATGGCAAGCGCGAGCACCAGTACATCGAGACCTCCGAGCAGTAACATAAGGCTTAGCTGGCCACCCTGTAAAACATCTGCAAAAGAAGTAGTGGAAATTTTCATCAACAACATCAACTGTGGGATGATCAGCGGGAAACCCATGATCGCCATCAAGGCTGCATTCTGTTGGGCCCGTGCAGCTATTGCCGCCAGGAAAGTAAAGACCATGCTAAGGCTGCAACCTCCCAGGCACACAATGCCTGCGAATCTCAATGCGTGTTGTAAGGGGTTGCCCAGCAATAACTGGAATAACAACAGGCTGATGAGGCTCATGATGATCATGAGCACAACGTTGAACAGGAGCTTTGATAACATAAAGTCACGCGCCCCGGCAATGGTGTAAAAATACAACATGCGTCCACGGCTTTCCTGCAGGAAACTTTTTGCTACTGCGTTTACACAAATAAAAAGCTGGATCATCCAGAACAGCCCGTTCCAGATCTTTTCTTCTGGCTGGTCCATAGCCAGGTATAACACAAAAACCGTTGAGGCGACATACAACACTATACCATAAAAAGTATACTGCTGCCTGATCTCCAGCAACAGATCCTTTTTTACAAGAGCAATGATATGATTAGCTTGCCTGATATATAGTGTTTAGCCTGCGAAAATAATGCTTCAATATCAGATGCATATAAAACAATTATACCTGTCCTTACTTGTTATAGTCATTGGCTGCAAAGGTGGTAGACAAAACCAATCATCATTTTTCGGCTTTCAACCTGATCCTGACAAGGTTTACCAGTTTGTGCTAAAAACAGTTTCAACTTCAGTTTCCCCGTTTGGAACAAGTGGCGACACAACTTTATTTCGTTTTACGCTGCAGCCTAAACTTGTCGATACAATGGGGAGCCGCCTGCTAATGGTAATTCAGGAACTGCGGCTCGCAAAACAACCTATGCAGCTTCGTGACGGTTCCGCGAAGAACCGGATGGTAAAAAAAGAAGGCAAGTTTACTGATATGCTGGCGGAATTCCTGGCGAACAGGCTGCATATCATGAAAGGCTTTGCCGGAGATTCATTGGTACTATTTTTCAATAACCGCGTTGAGTTGGTGATGGAAGATGGATTTGAACAACTGATAAAAAATGTAAGCCACAAAACCGGGTTGGATAATGCAGCCGTAAAAGCGGTAGCAAGGGACTTCCTGTCTCCGGCAGCGCTGAAGGATATGTTTACAGGATTTATGTTTTATCTGCCGGGGAAACATATATCTCAAAACGATAGCTGGGTAAATAACACCATGTTCACAGCTCTCGCCCCGGTTAAGCACAGCAATGTGATTTCGGTAGATAAAATAGAAAACGACCTGGTTTCTTTGAGGATTGTCTCGCGCATTTCTGCGGGTGGGGAGGGGACCACTTATATGGCCGGAACCAGGAACGGTATGGTTAAAGCTTTGCTTAATTCAGGCATCCCTGCTACTGCAATGTTTACCGATGAAACAGTAACCCGGACAACGGGGGGTGAGATCCAAAATATAAAACTTACTGAGATCACTTGTATAACCAGGTGACGGCAACACAAATCGGTTTGTATAACCAGGAGACGGGGACAGAAGTCGAATTGTATAAGCAGGAGACGGCAGCACATGCGTCAATCCCTGAGATAATAACACTGCCGGCAACGTGGTTCATATATATCCTTCTCACCGATTAAGAGCTGTGGACCATCGGGCCTCCGTCGGTATGAGTAGTTCGCGATATTACCACACTTGACACAGATAGCATGAAGTTTGGTTATAAAATCGGCACGGGCCAGTAAATTGGGCATCTGCCCGAAAGGTCTTGCCTTAAAATCCATATCAAGCCCGGCGATAATCACACGGGTCCCTCTCAGTGCCAGCTGATCACAGACCTCGGGCAGCTGATCATCAAAAAACTGCGCTTCGTCAATGCCGACAACGTCTACACCACTTGCAAACAACAGTATAGTCTGGGAATTATCGATCGGTGTCGATGTGATCATGGATTCATCATGTGAAACTATGTTCGTTTCATGATAACGGGTATCGATCTTCGGTTTGAAGATCTCCACTTTAAGATTTGCAATTTTAGCTCTTTTTAGCCGGCGTATCAGCTCCTCTGTTTTCCCTGAAAACATTGATCCACAAATGACTTCGATAAACCCCCTGCGTTCCCCTGTTATATTATGTTCTATGAACATTATGACTGAAATAGGTATGAAAATTGTTAACTTTAAACTACTAAATACACTTTGTCACAAACCATGGATCGTTTATCTCAATTGATCGGCAAGTTAAAAGAACAATCTGAACAAAACGCTGATCATTCACAACTATTGGTAACCACACAAATGATTGAGTCGGAATTGAGGTTGCTCATTGCCGTGCCGGGCAGGCCCATGGCTGCTTCCAAGATATCCGTACAAATGCCGGCAAGCCGGTCCTATAGCAGGGAGGAGACTGTTGCAGTTGCTTCAGTGGCTAAAGAACCTGTTGAAGTGGTAAAAACGGAACCGGTAAAAACAAACGGTTCACATCATCATAGTGACAAACACGAATCGAACGGTTACCAGTTTGATCCATTAGTTGAAATCCCTACACTTTCTCACCAACATACACCAAAAGAGCTCAATGAACTGATGGCTTCACCCGACTATTCTCTTAACGATAAGTTAAAAGAACAAGTGCTCGAGGTGGGGCACCGGCTAACAGATGCGCCAATCAAGGATCTCAAAAAGGCCATTGGCATCAACGATCGTTTCGTGTTTATCAACGAACTTTTCAGGGGTGATGAAGTGATGTATGAGAGAAGCCTGAAAACCATCAACGGGTTCAGGATAATGGCCGAAGCGGAATACTGGATCGAAAGGGAATTGAAAGTAAAGCTTGGATGGGATGATATGAAAGAAACTACCCGTCATTTCTACCAACTGGTTAAAAGAAGATTTTCTTAACCACCCGCATTCAAATCTTCATAATAAACGGTTCTCTGCGATATAATCAAGGATCATTTTTGTAGCTCCCCTGTGTTGCTGTGTATAATTAAAGGCTGCCGCACAGGCCTCCCGGTACTCATCCTGGTTCTGCAAAAGGTCATTCATTGTTTTCTCAAGTTCAAGGGCATTTTCTACGGTATATGCACCACCGCACTCCAGCAGGTCAATGGCTTCACTGAATTTGTCGAACACCGGGCCGAAAAACACTGGTTTTCCATAAACCGCGGCTTCCAGTATGTTGTGTATCCCATCGTTCCCAAATCCGCCGCCCACATATGTTATAGTGGCATAATAATAAAGCCTGGATAACATCCCGATATTGTCAATGATGAGCACATTGGGCGGAGATGAAGTTCCGTTAGTGGGGTTAGTATAGGTTTTTTTCCATTTTGAAAACCGGATGGTATATTTAAATAAGGCCTCGGTACTGCGGAGATGTGACTCATCGATCTCGTGCGGGGCAATTATGAATCGCAGATCCCGGTGAGTGTTGGCATAGTGATCCAGTTCTTCCTCATCTTCCTGCCAGGTACTGCCCGCCACGATGACGGGGTACGACTTGCAAAAAGCTACGATCTCTTCAATCGGTGAAAAGGAATTGGCTATTGCCGTGACCCGGTCAAACCGGGTATCGCCGTTGACGGTAACCGGCGGGACGTCTGCTGCAGTTTTCAACAGGTCGGCAGATGATTGCCCCTGCACGAAAAGATGCCTGAAAAAGGAAAGCATTTTCCGGTGCAGACCGCCATACCACTTAAAAAACGCCTGGTCCTTCCGGAATAGACCGCTTACCAGCAAAAGGGGAATATTCCGCTTTTTTATTTCATGTAAAAAGTAATACCAATATTCATATTTCACCCAGAGTACCAGGTCAGGCTTTACGAGGTCCAGGAGCCTTTTCGCGTTGGACCGGGAATCGACGGGCAGATAGGAGATATAATCGGCCCCCGCATAGTTTTTCCTGATCTCATATCCGGAAGGTGAGAAAAATGTGATCAGGATGCGGAGGGTTGGATATGCCGACTTCAGGCCTTCCAGCACCGGTCTTCCCTGTTCAAACTCCCCGAGGGATGCGCAGTGCATCCAGATCAGCGGCGATCCGGCGGGAACACCGGCGGAAGTTTCGCGGATCTTCGCCTCCAAACGACTAAAAAGATCCTTACGACCCTGTAACCAAAGTTTCGCCTTAGGGTTCCAGGGTGAAATGAGCTTTGCGGCCAGGCTATACAGCGCCAGGAAGAGGTTATAGAAGAATAACGCCATGCGGCAAATTAAACGAAAACACAACTCATAGCTCATATCGTTGCTTAAACCACTTTTTTAAAGTAGGTTTGTGGCCGTTAAAAAAGGATAATCGGACTATGCGGCCCATTCAAATGGTTGATTTACAGTTGCAATACGCTAAAATAAAAGATGCAGTTGATGCCGGGATTCAGGAGGTGTTGGATAATGCTTCTTTTATTAATGGGAAGGCGGTCTCAGATTTTTCTTCAGCCCTGGCAAAATACCTGGGCTCAAAACATGTGATTCCCTGTGCCAATGGTACCGATGCCCTGCAGATAGCCATGATGGCCCTCGACCTGCAGCCCGGCGATGAAGTTATTACTCCTTCTTTTACGTATGTCGCTACTACTGAGGTGATTGCGCTGCTGAGGTTAAAGCCGGTTTTTGTTGATGTTGATGCAAAAACCTTTTGTATAGATCCTGCCGCTATCGAGGCAGCGATCACTCCGAAAACAAAAGCTATTGTACCAGTTCACCTGTATGGCCAGTCCGCCGATATGGAAGCAGTGATGGCGATCGCGAAAAAACACAATCTTTTCGTGATCGAAGACAATGCCCAGGCGATTGGGTCCGACTACACCTTTAAAGATGGCACGACTAAAAAAACAGGGACCATTGGGACAATTGGTACCACATCTTTTTTTCCCTCGAAGAACCTGGGTTGTTATGGGGACGGTGGAGCTATGTGTACGGACGATGAGGCGCTCGCTAACAAACTCAGGATGATCGCCAATCATGGTCAGAGTAAAAGGTATTACCATGACATGGTTGGTTGCAACAGCCGGCTTGATTCCATGCAGGCTGCTGTATTAAATGTAAAATTGCCTTTACTGGACGATTATATTTCAGCGAGACGAACCGCCGCTGATTTTTACGATAAAGCTTTTCAATCCAATAAGAAGATATCCACTCCATACCGCTCGCCATATAGCAGGCATGTGTTTCACCAGTATACGTTAACACTGGAAGGTGTCGACCGAGATGGCCTGAACCAATACCTCGCAGAAAAAAAGATCCCTTCGATGATCTATTACCCGGTACCAGCTCACCGTCAACAAATGTTCGCTGCCTTTGGTGGTGGAGATTATGTATTAAAAACAACGGACTGGCTCACTGAAAGGGTAATCTCTCTTCCTATGCATACCGAACTCGACCAGGAACAACTTGAATTTATCACCTCAAATGTTTTATCATATATCAGCTAGCTGATAGGCAAAACCTAAAAAACACCTTCAAATATGAAAATTGCTGTTATCGGAACCGGTTATGTTGGATTAGTGACCGGTACCTGTTTCGCTGAAACCGGAAATGACGTAACCTGCGTTGATATTGACAAATCGAAAGTCGACAAGTTATCAGGCGGACAGATTACCATCTATGAACCCGGCCTCGAAAAACTTTTTATCCGTAACGTGCGCGAGGAAAGACTTCGTTTCACGACCAACCTCGAAGAAGGCATTAAGGATGCTGAAATCATATTCCTTGCACTACCGACGCCTCCCGGTGAGGATGGTTCAGCTGACCTGAAATATATTCTCGGTGTAGCTGATGATCTCGGAAAGATCCTTTCAGATTACAAAGTGATCATCGATAAGAGCACTGTACCTGTGGGTACTTCTGAAAAAGTCAGGAAAGCCATCGCAAAAAACTATAATGGCGAATTCGATGTTGCTTCCAATCCCGAGTTTCTCCGGGAAGGTGTAGCAGTGGAAGACTTCATGAAACCCGACCGTGTGGTAATCGGAACAGAATCACCAAGGGCAAGAAGAATACTCGGTGAATTATATGCACCGTTTGTGCGCCAGGGAAATCCGATAATATTTATGGATGAGCGTTCTGCGGAATTGACCAAGTATGCAGCGAACTCATTCCTTGCCACAAAGATTTCATTTATGAATGAAATTGCGCAGCTCTGCGAAAGGCTCGGGGCCGATGTTGATATGATCCGGCTGGGAATCGGCAGCGATGAAAGAATTGGTAAACGATTCCTCTTCCCTGGAATAGGTTATGGCGGAAGTTGCTTCCCTAAGGATGTACAGGCGCTTGTTAAATCATCCCAGGAAACCGGCTACGACTTCAAGATCCTGAACGCCGTAATGGACGTAAACGAAAGGCAAAAACTCCATTTATTACCAGGCATTAAAAAATATTTTGATAACAACCTTCAGGGTAAAAAAATTGCAATCTGGGGTCTTGCCTTCAAACCAAATACCGATGATATCCGTGAGGCACCCGCCTTATACATCATCGATGAATTGTTGAAATGCGGAGCACAGATCGAAGCCTATGACCCGGAAGCGATGAACAATGTGAAAAGCGTAATAGGAGATAAAATCGTCTATAGCGAAAACCAGTACGACTGCCTGCAGGATGCTGATGCCCTGGTAATCTGTACGGAGTGGAACGAGTTCAGAACGCCGAATTTCCTGAAGATGGTAAGTGCGCTGAAAGAAAAAGTGATATTCGACGGACGTAACCTGTTTGAAACTAGTGCAATCAAAAAGCTTGGATTTTATTACGAAAGTATTGGCCGCCCGAGTGTTTCAGCAACAGCAAATAAATAAATAAATATCCCATGTCAAAAAAGAGAATATTAATCACCGGTGCGGCGGGTTTTCTTGGTTCGCATCTTTGTGATCGTTTTATCAAAGAAGGATATCATGTTATCGGAATGGATAACCTGATCACCGGAAACATTCATAACATAGAGCATCTGTTTAAGCTCGAAGCATTTGAATTTTATCATCACGATGTTTCGAAGTTTATTCATGTTTCCGGCAAACTTGATTATATCCTGCATTTTGCTTCACCGGCAAGCCCTATTGATTATCTGAAGATACCGATCCAGACACTGAAAGTAGGATCACTTGGAACACATAACTGCCTCGGCCTTGCCAAGTCAAAAAAGGCAAGAATGCTGATCGCTTCGACCTCTGAGATCTATGGGGATCCAATGGTACATCCACAGACAGAAGAGTACTGGGGTAATGTTAATCCTGTTGGTCCGCGAGGCGTGTACGACGAAGCCAAGCGTTTCCAGGAGGCAATCACCATGGCTTATCATACCTTCCATGGCCTTGAAACCCGCATCATCCGGATATTTAATACCTATGGCCCGAGAATGCGACTCAATGACGGCCGCGCGTTACCAGCATTTATAGGCCAGGCCCTGAGGGGTGAGGATCTGACAGTGTTTGGAGATGGCAGCCAGACAAGATCATTCTGCTATGTTGATGACCTGGTAGAAGGAATTTACAGGTTACTGCTGAGCGATTATGCACAGCCGGTTAACATCGGTAATCCCGATGAGATCTCTTTGAAAGAATTTGCTGAAGAGATCATCAAACTTACCGGAACCAGCCAGAAGATCGTCTATAAACCTTTACCGGTTGATGATCCTAAGCAACGGCAACCCGATATCACCAGGGCACGTGAAGTACTTGGATGGGAACCTAAGGTGAAAAGAAGCGAAGGGCTGAAGATCACGTACGAATATTTTAAGTCACTTCCACAGGAAGAGCTTTTTAAACAACCAAAGGAGTTTGTAAGTCAGAAATAAACTGGTAAGCGATTTAACCTTATCATGCCGACCTCAAACGGAATTTTCAAATTGTAAATACAATTCTTTTGACAACTTCAAGAACCATAATGATTACCGGTGGCGCCGGATTTATCGGATCACATGTAGTAAGGTTATTTATTAATAAATACCCTGAATACCTGGTGGTGAATGTGGATGCGCTTACTTATGCCGGTAATCTCGAAAATCTTAAAGACGTTGAGAACGCGCCTAACTATAAGTTTGAAAAGGCAGATATAACCGATGAAAAGAAAATTTTCAGTCTTTTCGATCAGTATAATTTTGATTCAGTTATTCATCTTGCAGCTGAAAGCCATGTTGACCGTTCGATCATCGATCCGTTGTCATTTGTAAAAACAAATGTGATGGGCACGGCTAATCTTTTGAATATCTGCCGCCAGGTCTGGAAGGACGACATGAAGAACAAATTGTTTTATCATGTTTCCACTGATGAGGTTTATGGATCACTTGGTGCCGAAGGCTTGTTCACGGAAGAAACAGCTTATGATCCACGGTCACCATACTCAGCGTCCAAAGCTTCATCGGATCACCTGGTGATGGCTTATTATCATACATTCAAGCTACCGGTTGTGGTATCTAATTGTTCAAACAATTATGGGTCACATCATTTTCCGGAGAAGCTGATCCCGCTGATGATAAACAACATCAAAAACAATAAACCTTTGCCTGTTTATGGTAAGGGAGATAATATACGTGACTGGTTATTTGTTGAGGACCATGCCCGGGCGATTGACACTATCTTTCACAAAGGACGCCACGGTGAAAAATACAATATTGGTGGGTTTAATGAGTGGAAGAATATTGACCTTGTGCACCTCCTTTGTAAGATTATGGATGAGAAGCTCGGAAGAGAGCCCGGCACTTCTGCCGGCCTGATAACTTATGTGAAAGACAGGGCAGGGCACGACATGCGTTATGCCATCGACGCATCTAAACTGAATAAAGAACTTGGGTGGGAGCCTTCGCTGCAGTTTGAGGAAGGTCTCGAAAAAACTGTTGAATGGTATCTCCAAAATGAAGATTGGATGAAACATGTAACCTCTGGAGATTATCAGCATTATTATGATGATCAGTATACGAGGAGATAACCCATTTTTGTAATTCTGAAATCAAAATAATTCATGCCTTTTACTGAAGTTTCTATACCCGGGTTGTTGGTTTTTGAACCCGCAGTTTTTGCCGACAGCCGCGGCTTTTTCTTCGAGTCTTATAATGAGAAACTTTTCCAGGCCCAGGGCATCACTGAGCATTTTGTACAGGATAATCAATCAAAATCCGGGTATGGTGTTGTTCGTGGGTTGCACTATCAACAGAATCCATATGCACAAACAAAGCTGGTGAGGGTACTGGTTGGAAATATCCTCGACGTAGCCGTTGATATACGTAAAAATTCACCTACCTACGGGCAGGTGTTTTCAATTGAGCTTTCAGCTGAAAATAAGAAACAGTTGTTCATTCCAAAAGGATTTGCTCACGGCTTTTCGGTATTGAGTGAAACAGCGGAAGTATTATATAAATGTGATAATTTTTATAACAAGCAATCCGAGGGAGGCATCCTGCTCGACGACGCCGATTTGAATATTGACTGGCAGATTCCTGCCGATAAGATGATCATATCTGATAAGGATAAAACCAACAGCAGGTTTTCCGACATACAGGTAAACTTCGAGTTTTAACCGAAATAAAACTCAGGTCAAAATCCAAATAAAACGCATGGCAAAGCAGAAAATTTTTGTAACAGGTGCGAACGGGCAACTGGGGCAATCGCTTAAAGCGATAAGCAGTGATTACCCGCAGTTTGAATTTCTTTTTGCCGGCCGTGATACCGTGTCCATTGATGATGAAGCCGCTGTAAATACAGCCATAGCATCGTTCGGGCCACAATATGTGATCAATGCTGCTGCTTATACCGCGGTTGACAAAGCTGAAAGCGACAAGGAGGGTGCTATTGACATAAATGGAAAAGCTGTTGGTATACTGGCCGAAGCTTCGAAAAAAGCAGGTGCAGCTTTTGTGCATGTTTCCACTGATTATGTTTTCAATGGTTTGTCTTCAGAACCCTATTCGGAAGATCATCTCACTGATCCGGTAAATAATTATGGAGCGTCAAAACTCGTGGGAGAAAAGCTTGCGCTTGAAAAAAATGAGGAATCGATCATCATCCGCACTGCCTGGGTTTATTCAGAATTCGGAAACAATTTTGTAAAGACCATGTTGAGGCTGATGAAGGACAGGCCGGAAATTGGAGTTGTTCATGACCAGGTCGGCGCACCGACTTTCGCTACTGATCTTGCACGCGCGATACTTGACATTGTCGATAAAACTTCAGGGAATAAGAGATCCTGGACGCCCGGTTTGTATCATTATAGTAATAGTGGGCGGATAAGCTGGTTCAATTTCGCAGAGGCCATAAAGTCAAAAACTAACCAGTCCTGCCGGGTAAAAGCCATCACAACAGCGGAGTTTCCGACGCCGGCAAAAAGACCTGCATTTTCGTTGCTCGATACTTCAAAGATCCGCAACACCTATGGGCTGGAAATACCAGGTTGGGAGGAAAGTCTTGATATCTGCCTGAAAAAACTCGGTGCGGTCTAAAAATCAAACACAGGTCTAAGCTGTAAATTTCACTATCAGTGACAGGATCGCATATACCAGTGTAATTGCAAAAATGCCTTTCGCGGTCTGATCTTTCTTTGAATTGATATAGATAGTAAACAGGACTATATTCAAAAGAAGACACGGGATGGTCATCGCTGTGATCAGGGCCTTGTTAGAGCGCAGTCCTGCAATAAATTCCCCGAATGAAAATGTAGGATAATACTTTATGAAGTAATAGCCGAATACGCTTAGGACGGGGGCTAAAAATCCCAGCAGAAGACCGAATCGGAGTTCGTTTCTTTTAAACATCAGAGTTTCCAGTTTTTTTCAAATTTGGTTTTTAAAACGTAATCCGTCAGGTCAAATTGCACGGGCACCACGCTCACATAGTTATTTTTAAGCGCCCAAACATCTGTGTCCTTTCCCTTATCAAAATTTACAAACTCGCCGGTGAGCCAGAAATACTTTCTGCCGTTCGGATCATCTCTCTCGAGAAAATTTTCCTGGTATTTCGCATAAGCCTGCCGGCAAAGTTTTGCGCCCTTGATAAGATTTACGTCAACGGCAGGAACGTTCACATTGAGCAACAGGTGTTGATCAAGCTTTCTCTTCAACATATCCTTTACGATCAGGTTCGCATATTTCCTGGCACCGGTAAAGTCCGCATCGATGCTGTGGTCGAGTAACGAAAAACCTATCGAGGGGATGCTTTCGATTGCTGCCTCCATCGCCGCCGACATGGTGCCGGAATAGATTACATTAATGGAATGATTGGCTCCATGGTTTATCCCGCTCAGACATATATCGGGTTTGCCTTGTAGTACTTTGTCGACCGCCAGTTTTACGCAATCCACAGGGGTACCCGAACAAGACCATGCTTCCACATCTCCAAAACTCTCCACCTTTTGTAATCTCAGCGGGTGTCCTATCGTTATGGCGTGACCCATTCCCGACTGCGGTTTGTCCGGCGCCACCACAACAATTTTACCGAGTCCTTTCACCGCTTCCACGAGGTTCCTGATACCAGGCGCAGTAATACCATCATCGTTGGTTACCAGTATGATGGGCGGTTCTCTCATCACTGCGGGTTTGCGGCTCACGGGGGATGACTTTGCTGCGGGCGGATTAGTCGATTTCTTTGCTTTTGCCATATTCTACTAACGGATATTGCAATCCGGGGGCTAAATTTATCCTAATCCTTTGATTGCAAGTGCTTTTGTCCCTTCTAAGTTCAAAATAGTTTTTTAGGCGGTAATCTGGCAGGCTGACTGCGGCCGCGCACCTTCAAATTTGGGCCTATATTAATGGAAGTTTGCTGCCTTTCTGCTACCTTTGCATCCGATTTAAACATCCTTTGAAGCAGTTATATCTACATGATTCAAAGTCAATGAGTTAAATTGATTCTCTGATCCATTCAATACTTTAAGTACCATCATTATTCAATTATGGCAGGCCAGTTAAAAGAAGTACGTAACCGTATAAAATCCGTTCAGAATACGCAACAAATTACCAAGGCAATGAAAATGGTAAGTGCGGCAAAACTGCGTAAAGCCCAGGACAATATTGTCCAGATGCGTCCTTATGCCCGCAAACTCCAGGAAGTCCTCAGTAATATCGTGAGCAATTCAGACGGTAGTGCAGGCGGGTCCGGTCTGGCCGTTGAAAGATCGATTGAGAAAGTATTGTTGATCGTTATTACTTCAGATCGTGGTTTGTGTGGTGCCTATAATGCGAACATCATTAAAATGGCAAAACAAGCCATCCGTGAAAGGTACACCACCCAGGCCGCAAAAGGCAATGTGGTGATCTGGACAATCGGTAAAAAGGGGTATGAGCATTTCCTGAAAAACAAGTATAATGTTGACCCTACCTATAGGGATATATTTTTAAAGCTGAATTTTGAATCTGTGCAGGCCTGTTCCCAGGCAGCGGTAAAGGCCTTCGAAAAAAAGGAATTTGATGTGGTTGAACTGGTTTACAGCGAGTTTAAAAACGCAGCTACCCAGAAATTTACTGTTGAGAGATTCCTCCCGATCCCAAAGATCCAGGCAAAAGAAGGCGCTAAAAAAGTCGATTTCATTTTTGAGCCGGAAAAGGAACAGTTAATCGCTGAACTGATGCCGAAAATTCTGAACACACAGTTATACAAAGCGGTGCTTGATGCAAATGCTTCTGACCATGGTGCAAGAATGACGGCTATGGATAAGGCTACCGAAAACGCCAATGAACTGATCAAAAGTCTCAAGATTTCGTATAACCGTGCGCGTCAGGCTGCCATCACAACTGAACTTACAGAGATCGTGAGCGGTGCTGCTGCACTGCAGGGTTAATCAACCACCTGCATATTACATATGGAAATCGGAAACATCATACCGCATATTGAAGCCCTCATATTTGCAAGTGATAAGCCTTTAACGGCTATGGAACTCACTGAACTTGCGAATAATGCCTTTGGCTTCATGGATGAGAAACTTACACTCGAACAAATTCAGACGGCGGTCGACGGCATCGTTGAAAAGTACCGTTCAGAGTTTTATCCCTTCGAGGTAAGGGAAAGCGGGGGCGGGCTGCAGTTTCTTACGAAGAAGGAATATCATAAAACTGTTGCCCAGCTTAATGGGGAGAAGTTTCTTAAGCGACTGTCGACGGCAGCACTGGAAACCTTGTCGATCATTGCTTACAAACAACCCGTAACAAAAGGCGAGATCGAGGCCATCAGGGGTGTGAGCAGTGATTATGCCATTCAGCGCCTGCTGGAGAAAGAATTGGTGGTGATTACCGGCCGTAATGAGAAAATGCCGGGACATCCGCTTGTTTATGCTACTTCCAAATCCTTCATGGATTATTTCGGAATCAATTCACCCGATGATCTTCCGAAGCTTAAAGAGATTTTTGATGAAGCGATGGTCAGCCCGACCGTAATGGACGGGGGGCAGGGAGTTACGCTCAGTGACGAACCTGAACAGGAAGGTTCAGGCAATAATGAATTGCTCGCGGTCACTCAAGACGGTGAGCTGACAACTGCAAGAATAAATAAAGACGCAGATAAGAGGATCTCAGATTCAACCCAACATACAGGCCTTAAGGCTGACAACGCCAGGGAGAGCCAGGAAGAAGAGAGCGGGAATAAGGGGGGTAGCCGGGATGAAGACGCGATCACGGATCAGGTAGCGAGCCAGGATAAAAACGCCAACGAGGATGTGGATCCGCGCCACGATGCGTTGGGTGAAACCGGAGTCGTTGAAGCCAAAGTTGGTGAAACTGAGTCTGGTGAAACCGGGTCTGGTGAAACCGGGTCTGGTAAAACGGAGTCTGGTGAAACCGAGGTCTCTGAAACTGAAGTGTCCGAAACTGAAGTATCAGAAACTGAAGTATCAGAAACGGAAGTATCTGCAACCGAAGTATCTGCAACCGAAGTGTCAGAGGCTGAGATAGCAGCAGCAGAAAAAGCAGCAGCAGCAGCAGCAGAAGAAGAAGAAGAAGAAGAAAAAGTGGACTTTGAATCGGAAAAATCCGATCAGTCTGGGGATGATTCTGAGATTGGCGGAGATGATGACCTGGCTGAGGACGAATCTGGTGAACCTGAAGATGATGACATAACAGTGGATGAAGACACTGATCTGGATATTGACGAAGATACCGACGATGAGACTAATGATGATGAGGAGGATGTGATTGAAGACACGACCATTGAAGAAGAAGATCTGGTTGACGACGATGATAGCGGTGTAAAGAAAGAAGGATCAGATGATGATGAAGAGGATGAAGATGATGAAGATGACGATGATGATGATGACGAAAAAGAAGGTGCTGACGCCGACAATGACGAAAAAGAAGGTGCTGACGCCGACAATGACGAAAAAGAAGGTGCTGACTACGACGATGACGAGAAAGATGATGCTGACGAAGGCGCAAAAGATGATGCCGACGACGACGATGATGCCGACGACGATGATGCCGACGATATGAAGGACCGCAACAAATAAGGCAATTCAGCAGAAGATGGGAGATCACGATTCAAAAAGGCAGCATGCCTAAGCACACTGAGCAGTACCCAAAGACGATCATATAACCAGCAATGAACGCAATAGCAAAACAGGAAGTCAACATAGCTACTCAATCCGGACCTGGTTCCGAACTATTGATAGAAGCGGCCCGCAAATTCGGAAGTCCCGTCTACATATATCATGCTGAAACCATCAGGGCGCAGTACGAAAAGCTGACCAACGCGTTTGCTGAAGCTCCCGCAACTTTCTTTTATGCAAGTAAGGCACTGACCAATCTCAACATACTTAAATATATCCGCAGCATAGGATGTAACATCGACTGCAGTTCCGTGAACGAAGTTCAGATTGCACTCATGGCAGGCTTTGAGCCATCAAATATCCTATATACATCCAACAACATAGCTTTCGAGGAAATTGAGCAGGCGGCAGCTTTTGGCGTCAATATCAATATTGATAGTATTTCTAACCTAAAGAAGTTTGGTCAGAAGTTTGGCCATTCATACCCGGTTGGCATAAGACTGCGTCCCAACATCATGGCAGGCGGCAACCTGAAGATTTCCACCGGCCACCAGGACAGCAAGTTCGGAATACCAATAGATCAGCTTGATCTCGTGCAGGATCGCATACGCGAACATAATCTCTTTATCAACGGTCTGCATATACATACAGGCAGCGAGATACAGGATGTAGAAGTGTTCATGAGAGGAATCGAACTTCTCTACAATATCAGTGAGAGTTTTCCTGAACTAAGATTTCTTGACCTCGGTGGCGGCTTCAAGGTGGCTTATAAGGAAGGAGATAAAGGCACTGATATTGATTTATTGGGAAAAAAAATTACAGAGGCCCACAAGGCATACGAGGCAAAATCAGGCAGAAAGCTAGAACTCTGGTTCGAACCAGGTAAGTTTATAGTAAGCGACAGCGGTTATTTTGTTTGCCGTGTGAATGTGATCAAATCGACATCGGTCAAGGAATTTGTTGGAGTCGACAGTGGGTTGAACCACCTTATCCGTCCCATGTTTTATGATGCCTATCATAAAATTTCAAACCTTTCAAACCCCGCGGGTAAGTTAAAGCCCTATACCATCGTGGGTAATATCTGCGAGACAGATACATTTGCTACCGACAGGATGATCAGTGAAATCCGCGAAGGCGATTATCTCGTATTTCATAATGCAGGGGCTTATGGATTTGAAATGGCCTCGAATTATAATGCCCGCTTCAAGCCGGCTGAAGTCCTTATTGAGAATAATGAGGCCAGGTTGATCAGGTCCCGCGATACGCTGGATGACCTGTTGCGCAACCAGGTATTTTGATACTCCACCGGTACCGACTGTGTTGTAAAAATTCTTATCAACAAACTTACTTTCCACAAGCATTAGTTGTTCAACAAAACTAAGCTGCAACTTCAACCACCACTTTGTGTATATCCCAGAGTTGTAAAGTTTGTTTTGTCGATGAACTTTTGTTGTCCATTATGTGCACACACTCTTCTCATTACTTTCATTAAATGTCTGCCCCCGTTTCTTACTAACTGACTTTGTGTAATTGCAGACCGCATATCATCCATGTCGGTTTACAAACTGGTGATTGATTTATCACTGGAGCTACTACTATAGCATAAAATAAGGGCAACATGTAATAGATCAGGATTATTTTCCTTAAAATAAATTGTTTAAAAAAATCACCTCAATAATTGGGGCATATGTTCTACGAACCTTCGGAAAACAAGTCATATGGTTATTCTAAATCTACATTAGTGCTACAGTTTGATTAATAAGAGACCGGAAGACTAATGTCATGCCGTAACGATTTTAACGCAAACAAACATCCGCAACGAGCGTTACAAAATGAAGTATAAATCTGCAATCATAAATCTCTCGTAGGTTAGTTGGCGCTACGTAATAATTCAACATAATATTTATCACTAATCTTTTTAATTGCAGTTTATGCCAACAAACAATTCTCCGCAGCAAAGCCAACTGGCTCCTAATGATGGCCGGATACAATCTGTATCGCGCCGCAAGTTCTTACTTTTTGCAGGTGCCTCAGCCGGCGTAATGGCAGTTGCCGCCTCATGTAGCAAGGATGACGATGACAACAATATGGATTCCGGCGTCGATCTTGGAAAGGATGATATCGGTATTCTCAACTATGCATATGCGTTAGAACAACTTGAAGCAGCGTTCTATACCCAGGTTATACTAACGCCATTTGCGGGCATGACTGATGGCGAGAAATCATTGCTTTCTGATATCCGTGATCATGAAATTGCCCACCGTGAGTTTTTCAAGAACGCACTGGCAGCAAACGCAATTCCGGGACTCGAAGTAAACTTCTCTTCGATCGATTTTACAAAGCGTGACAGTGTACTGGGTACTGCAAAAGCATTTGAAGATCTTGGTGTTTCAGCATACAATGGTGCCGGTAAACTCATCAAGCTTCCTGATTATCTCGTACTTGCAGGCAAAATCGTATCAGTAGAAGCCCGCCATGCCGCATATATCCGCGACCTTATCAGCAACGGTTCTTTTGCTGATAGTACAGTAGTTGATGCAATGGGCCTTGATAAATCCAGGATGCCAATGGAAGTATTGACTATTGCAGCTCCATTCATCAAAACAAAAATCAACGCATCCAATTTACCAACCTCTTAAATTAATAATCATGAATCTTAATAATGTATTTCACGAAATAGAAAAGGTAGATGCCGATGTGTATGACCGTTTCGATACCCGCAGAACGGCAATGAAAAACTTTGCCAGGTTTAGTGGCAAACTTGCTTTAACTGCTATCCCTCTGGCATTGGGTTCAATGTTCAAAAAGGCATATGCAGGATCCACCGGAACACTTGAGACCGCCGTTGAAATTCTCAATTATGCACTCACGCTTGAGTATCTTGAATCAGAATTCTATACGATGGGACTGGCCCAGGCGCCGATTCCCGCCGGAGCAGCAAGAGGAGCCATTGAGACCATAAGCAAACATGAATCGGCTCACGTTGTGTTTCTTACCAATGCTATCAGAGCAGCAAGTGGAACACCGGTTGCAAAACCTTCTTTTGATTTCACAGCAGGAGGTGCATTCGCAAACGTGTTTACCAGCTATCCTACATTCCTGGCAGTCGCACAGGTGTTTGAGGATACCGGAGTGCGCGCATATAAAGGACGGGCGGCCGAACTTGTTAAAGGTGGCGACCTGCTGACTGCGGCGTTGAATATTCATTCGGTGGAGGCAAGACATGCTGCTCACATCCGTTCAATGCGTAAAGCCAACAATTTTGGAGACGCAAAACCATGGATAACCGGTAAGGATACTTCAGGCATAGGTTCCGCCGTGCAGGCCAGTTATAACGGTGAAGAAAATACCACTCAGGCTACTATCCAGATCACCAATATCAATGGAATGGCCATCTCCGCTAACGCAGCTTCTGAAGCATTTGACGAAGGTCTGAGCAAAGAGGCAGTATTGGCCATCGTCAGACCTTTTATAAGGGCATAACTATATTCACCCTGACGCAGAGTTAACTCTCGGGTCTTATTATATAGGTATAACAATTTTAATTCTAACGCAGAATTATATCCAGGGTCTTACGCAGGTAAGGCCCTTTTTTTGTTGGTATGGGTGTGAAATTCATTTACATTTAGATTTCTGTATTTACCGGATTTGACCATCCCGATCTGGCAAAGATGATTAATGTATGCAGATCGCAAAAAGCAATATTGACTATGGTAGCAAATGAGGAATTTATCAGGCTGATGAATCACCCGGTTAAGTTCAGGTTATTCTTGTTTTCTAGGCTCCCAAGCGCATACTTTTCCGGATTGCGTATTAAGTCGATGGATGCTCATCATTGCACCGCGACTATTCCTTACAAATGGTTCTCACAAAACCCTTTCCGGTCAACATATTTTGCCTGCCTCGCAATGGCAGGAGAGATGAGTACCGGATCATTGGCGATGGCATATGTTTACAAACATAAACCAGCGGTGTCTATGCTTGTGGTACACCTCGAAGGCAATTATTTTAAAAAGGCCGATGGTCTTACTTCCTTCACTTGTAACGACGGAGATCAGCTCCGGGAACATATTCAGCGCGCAGTTGATTCGGGTGATCCCGTAAGTTTCAGAGCGAAATCTACAGGTGTCAATCAAAAAGGCGAGCTTGTAGCCGAATTTTTCATTACATGGTCGTTCAAAAGAAGATCGTCCTGAGTTTATAATCTAACAGTCACGCATATATGAAGTTATCCTTTCACGGTGCTGCCCAGACCGTTACGGGTTCAAAGCATCTCCTCACTTTAGATAATGGTAGAAAATATTTACTTGATTGCGGACTTTTCCAGGGCATGGGAAGAGATACCGATAGTATGAACCTGGACTGGGGATTTGATCCTGCAACAGTCAATCACCTTATATTATCACATGCGCACATCGATCATAGCGGCCTGATACCAAAATTAGTGAAGGATGGCTTCAATGGCAAAATCTTCTCGACTCATGGCACCCTTGATCTCGCGGGGATTTTAATGGAAGATTCTGCGCATATCCAGGAAAGTGATATACGTTACAGCAATAAGAGCCGCAAGTTGAAAGGTCTCCCTCTGCTTGAGCCACTTTATAATATTGAAAATGCAAAAGCGGCGGTCGAATTGTTCGAATCGGTCGATTACGGCATCTGGCACCGCATTGATGAATATGTTTCTGTGCTTTTCACCGATGCGGGGCATATCATTGGCAGTGCTGCAGTTCATCTGCAGGTGACTGAGAATGGCCGGCAAACAAACATCACTTTCAGCGGGGACGTGGGCCGGTACCGTGATGTGATACTTCGCTCACCACAACCATTTGCCCAGGCCGATTATATATTATTGGAGTCAACCTATGGCGACAAATTGCACAATACATTTGCTGCAACGCCGGATGAATTGCTGAACTGGATCCGAAAGACCTGTATTGAGCGGCGGGGTAAACTCATTATGGCTGCGTTCAGTGTGGGTCGCACGCAGGAAATATTGTTCGCACTGAATCAGCTTGAACTTGAAGGCAATCTGCCCCCGCTGAACTATTTTGTAGACAGTCCCCTGAGTCTCGAAGCGACAGCCGTAGTCAAGAAGTATCCTGCATACTTCAACAGTACAATTCAGAAAATTCTGCTGACCGATAACGATCCTTTTGGTTTTCGGGGGCTACGCTTTGTTGAAGATGTCGAGGAGTCTAAGATGCTTAACTATCTGAGTGATCCCTGTGTGATAATATCATCAAGCGGAATGGCTGAAGCTGGAGGGTAAAACATCATATCAGCAATAATATTGAGAACAGTCACAATACCATACTGTTCACCGGTTATTGCGAGCCAAGGTCGTTAGGCGGGAAACTAATTGCTGGTGCGAAAGAGGTTGGCATATTCGGAGTCAAGCATGAGGTTCATGCTGAAATCGGTTCAATGCGCAGTATGAGTGCTCACGGGGATTACGAAGATTTACTGGAGTTCATATCATCCCAGGATCCTTCCAAAGTGAAGACCATATTCCTCGTGCATGGTGAGCCGGATGTACAACAGCTATTCAGAAAACGAATACTCAACAAAGGTTTCAACGATGTACAGATTCCTGTTCGTCATTCGGAAGTTGTATTGAGGTAAATTTAAACCTGGGTCAACGTTTAAGACAAGCCCGCACTGTGTTTTCTCTTACGTAGAATCGTCCACGCTAATCATATCTAAAAAGATAAAAGCTGTCCTTCAGGGCAGTTTTTCACATTCTTTGGATCATAATCTTTTTGAGTCAAATTTTCATCGATAGGGCTGGGGTGGTTTTCGATTTTGATCTTGTTGATAACGGCACTAATCTGGTTTTTTTTTTTTCAGGATTGGTGTGGTTTGATTCTTAGGAAGGCTGGACTCGTTTTCTTAGGATTGGTTTGATGTTTTCAAAGGATTCAGGGATTTGGTTTTTCAGGATTGTTTTAGTTTTTCCTTAGGATGGATCGGTTTGGTTTTTCAGGATTGGGTTGATGTTTTCAAAGGATTTAGGGATTCGGTTTTTTAGGATTGGTTTAGTTTTTCCTTAGGGTGGATCGGTTTGGTTTTTCAGGATTGCGTTGATGTTTTCAAAGGATTCAGGGATTCGGTTCTTCAGGATTGGTTCAGTTTTTCCTTAGGATGGATCGGTTTGGTTTTTCAGGATTGGGTTGATGTTTTCAAAGGATTCAGGGATTCAGTTCTTCAGGATTGGTTGGGTTGTTTCGAAGGATTTGGAAATTTGGTTTTCAGGAGTAGAATCTGTGTTTTTGAAGGATTTGACTTTTTGGTGTTCTGGTTTTGTTTCGGCTTTACAAAGGATTGGAAAAGGGTGCGATCAGGGTGGATATTCAGAGGATCATTTGGATTACTCTTCAAAGATGAAAATTTCTGTTAAAGGATCATAGTTAATTCGACCAACGTCTGTTTTCCAACGATTTTTGTCCAAATTGTACGGATATCCTTAAGTTGTCCGTAGCCTCCCCACTGCCTGGCACTTAATTTTGGGCCGTTTTCGTCCGCTTCTTCCCTAGCGGCAACATTCTTTAGCACTTCTTCGCTCCTTTGGGAACAGTTTGTTGGTTTTGTCAGCCATCGATTCAAATCGCCCGCAATAAGTGAATGGTGAAGAATATAGTGCTGGTGTCATACACCCCCCCAGAGAACGTCAGTTGGAACGAAGGAGGATGGGCCTGAGGTGGGCTGATTGGACACCTTCGATTCCTCCCGAACAGTCGGGACCAGCAATAAAACGCTATTCCGCGGGAGGAATCACAGTGGCCAATCAGACCACCGAAAGGCCCATCCGGCGCCGTGAGATACCAAGTGAACGCCCCCGCACTTGCGGGACAAAATCAACCGCCATCTCAAACCAGTTAAAACGCCGCAATGAAGAAAGGGGGGAAATTGAAAAACCGGACCTCCTAAGAGCCCGGTTCCGGTAAGTTGAAATCTCGTGGTTGGAATGGTGAACCTAATAGTTCAGCATTTAGTTTTCATAGAGTACGGACTTCCTACTTATTTCAGTCGGATTTTGATTTCCAGATTAACCGTCGCTTATACGTTTAGAAAATTTTGTTATTCCGAGAGGAATGATGATTTGAAGTTTGAAATTGTTTGGGTTCAGGGTTTAGGGTTCAAGGGTTAAGGCAGGGTAGGGATTAAAAACATTTCAAACTTCAAATCTTCACGCCTGTCTGATGATGTAAAGATGCGAACAGGATTGAAGTATCTGAAGTTTATTAGCCCGTTGGGAATTTTCTGCCGATGAATGGAACCCTTTTGCCGATGAACCTATGAAACGTTGGTTCAGATGATGTTCAGCCGCTTCATTACTTCAGGCTTGTGTGCCTTGCTAACCGGGATCTCGTTACCCTTTATGTAGAGATCATTCTCCCGGATATCATCGATTTTGCTGATGTTGATGATATAGGAGCGGTGCACCTTCATGAAGTTTTCCTTGTTAACCTTGTCTTCCAGGTTCTTTATCGTATTGTGTGTGATGTATTTTTTATCTGTTGTCACAAACTTTACATAGTCGCCCATGCTTTCGATATAAAGTATGTCATCGTTGTTCAGGCGCACAAGTTTTCCTTCCGTCTTGATAAAGATATGATCAATGCTGACGGTGGCGGGGGTGCTGTCGGCATGTGCGGTTACTTTCAGGAGCGACTCAATAAAACGTTGGTAGGTAAATGGCTTTTTGAGGAAATCTGTGACATTGTATTCGAACGCATCGTACGCATACTCTGGCTTAGAGGTCGTCAGAATCACCTTTGGTGAGTATGCAATCTGGTCGAGCAGATCGAAGCCGGTGGCGCCGGGCATTTCGACATCAAGAAACAGCAGGTCAACAGAATTTTCATTGAGATAAGCCAATGCATCGCTTACATTCGGAAAATGGGCTTTCACTTCCACCTGACCGCTTTTCTCGCAGCATTTTTTCAGGAAATCGGCTGCGACCTGTAGATCCTCCACTATGATACAACTAAGGCTCATGATCAGTTATTAAATACTTTTAATTTTTCAATCTCTTGTTGAATGATCTTACATCCTTCATCCAGTGTTATAATCAGGATGGTGTATTTGTCTGCCAGAGCTGTTGTAGAACCTGCGGTAACGCAAGCATCCTCGAATTGCTGGCAAAGCGCTTCAATATCGCGTAATCCTGCAAAACCAAAAGCAGGTTTTATTTTATGTACTTGTTTCCGGAGACTTACAATGTCCTGGTTGTTGAATGCGGTTTTGACGATTTCGATATCAGGGACCAACTGTCGAAGCGTAGTTGCAAATACTTCACAGATATACGGATAGTCGTCTTCGTACATCGAAGTAATGAAATCCCGGTCGATTTTGGGATTAAAATTGAATGACATAAATCAATAATTGTTTTCCGGGGAAATACTTACACCTGTTTTGCGTTATCACGTAACCAGTTTACCCTTGCCTGGCGGATACCGTTTCTAATCCATAAACTCTATGAAAGCAAAATTATTATATCTGGGATGGTCAATTTACCGGGATATAATATATTCCGGTCTTGACGCCAACGTCTCGAGGGACCAGCGAAAGAAGATCATTCGCCTGAACCAGTTCGTGATACTGGCATTGCTCGTAAATTTCCTACAGGTTATATCGTATTTCTACAATAAACTCTATATAAGTGCGCTGATAAATATCACTTCAGCTTATTTTTTCCTGCTGGCTTTTTATTTCAGTTCAAGACGGCAACTGGAGATTGCGCGGATAATCTGCGTTGTAAATGTTAACCTCTACCTCATAGTGATAAGCTATGTGGAAGGGTTGCGCGCGGGGGAATACCTTTTCTTTTTCCCGTATTTTCTTGCGCTCACATTTGTGGTTAGCATGCGTAGAAATTTCGGCGAGTTGCTGTTAATCTATGCCATTACTGTCTTCTCAGCACTCATCTGTCTTAAGGTCAGCCCATATACAAACAATATACAGGCGATCAATGAATTTCTTTACCTGCGTTTGTCAAGAAGTAGTCTTATCATCTCCATGCTGGTGACCATCATATTTTCATATGCGATCCTACGGGTAAATAACGATAATGAACTCGCCATTTACCAGGAGAAAAGATTCGGAGATACCATTTTCAATACCTCGCTGGATGGAGTATTTATTATTTTCAGTAAGTCAAATATCATAGCTAATTGTAATCATAGGGCGCTTGAACTATTTGAAGTTGCGAACAGCCGGGATATAGAGGGGACACATATTGAAAATTGGTTCGATGAGGATCATATCGCGAAGTTTACTTCTATTGAACAATCAGTGAACGCTGATTCGCGAAGTTGGCAGGGCGAGCTGTCTTTCACTACTATTGCGGGCCGCAGGTTTTATGGTTATGTGAGCGTTGTTCCTTTTATACATAAGGATACGAGGTATACAAAGATCAGTATCCTGGACATATCGCAGGTAAAGCTGGCGGGTTTCGAGTTGATGAAAGCAAAAGAAAAAGCTGAAGTAGCCGGTAAGGCGAAGTCAAGGTTTCTTTCCAATATGAGCCATGAACTGCGTACACCGCTCAACGGAATCATCGGTGCGTCTAATTTGTTACTAAGTGAGGAACATTTGCCCTCACAAAGGCAACAGTTGAACATACTCAAGTTTTCTTCGGAGCATATGATGATGTTGATAAACGATATCCTTGATTATTCAAAAATTGAAGCGGGCAAGTTGCAGCTTGCAGAAGCGCCGGTCAACATGAAGGAATTTGTTCAGAAGATCGCTTCACAATTCCAGGGCCAGGTGAAATCAAGGAACCTTGAATTTATCATTGATATCGATGATAAACTTGACCAGGAACTTATTACAGATGAAACACGACTTAACCAGGTGCTGAGTAACCTCCTTTCAAATGCTATCAAATTTACGGCATCCGGAACGGTTACCCTTGCTGCGAGACAACTATTTGCTTCGAGCACTAAGGCATCTGTTCAGTTTATTGTAAGAGATACCGGTATCGGCATTTCGAAGAATAAACACAAGGAGATATTTGAGAGCTTTACGCAGGCTGAGTTTGATACTACCCGTAAATATGGTGGAACCGGGCTTGGGCTGGCAATTACCCGCAAACTGGTTACCAAGTTTAATAGTGATCTTTTCCTGGAGAGTGAAGAAGGAAAGGGCAGTACTTTCCATTTTACCATGGAGCTCAAAATCAATGAAAACCGGCGGTTATACATCAGTGAAGGTAAATCACGTGAACTGGTTCCTATGCCCGGCACCCGTGTTCTTATTGCTGAGGACAACCCGGTAAACATGTCAATTGCAAAACGCTTTCTTAATAAATGGGGCATCGAGGTTGGCGAAGCCACAAACGGCCGCGAAGCTGTTGATCTGTTTCGTTCGGGTAACTATCATTTGTTACTGATCGACCTTGAAATGCCTGAGATGGATGGTGCTACTGCTCTCAGGGAGATAAGAAAAATTGATCCTTCCATTCCCGCCATAGCTTTTACTGCCGCTGTTTATGATAACATGCAGGTGGATCTGCTCAGGAAAGGTTTTGTCGACTTCGTACCCAAACCATTCCGGCCCGAAGATCTTCATGGCAAAATATCGGTATTGCTCATGGAAAAAAGAGCCTGAGTAAAATTGAGTTAGTCATTCTTTCTTTTATATTTTCGGTTAGCTTTACAAAGCCCGTTACCGGGTACAATTGCATCAGCTTATGAAAAGACTAACCATCCTCTTTTTTCTCGCATCAGTCATTCAATTTGTCGCCGCACAGGATCTTACCGTAAATCCTGTATTGTTAAAACAACAATGGAAATCATCGTGGATATCCTGCCCTGGTGCTCCTAAACGGGATTACGGCATCTTTCATTTCAGGAAGTCATTTTCTTTGGATGCAAAGCCGGGCCAATTTATAATACACGTAACGGCGGATAACCGTTACCGTTTGTTTGTGAATCGTAAGGCGGTTTGTAACGGGCCGGCGAGGGGCGACCTGTATAACTGGTATTTTGAGACGATCGATATAGCACCATTTTTACAGGCAGGTGAAAACCTGTTGGCGGCAGTTGTATGGAATATGGGAACGGATGCACCCGTGGCACAGATCTCCAATCAAACCGGCCTGGTGGTACAGGGCAACGGACCGGCAGAAGAAGTGGTCAATACAAACAATAAGTGGAAGGTCATACAGAACCTGTCGTATTCACCCTGTTCGCAGGACAATGGTTCAAGGTTACGCTCCTATATGGTCATTGGTCCCGGTGATGATGTGGATGGTAGCAAATATCCCTGGGGTTGGGAGCAACAACAGTTCGATGATAGTAACTGGAAAAATGCGGTGGCGATAACTACCCCAGTGCCGGCGGGCTATGGAACGGATAATATCTGGACGCTTAAGCCGCGCAACATCCCACTGATGGAAGAGAGGCTCCAAAGGATCGATATGGTGAGAAGAACTACCGGCGTGGATAATGAAAAGCAGGCAAATATAATAGCGGCCTACACAAGCAGCATTCAATCAGGTAAACAACCTATCACAATTCCTGCGAATAAAAAAGTTTCGATACTGCTTGACCAGTCTTTTAATACCGTCGCTTACCCGGAGTTGATTTTATCCGGTGGAAAAGGTTCATCTGTGACCCTGACCTATGCTGAATCATTATTTAAAAACCGGGTAAAGGGCCACCGTGATTCAATTGAAGGCAAAGAGCTGATGGGCAATTTTGATATATTCAGGACAGATGGTGGAAACAAAAGATTGTTCCGGCCATTGTGGCTGAGAACATACCGCTATATCCAGGTAGACATAGTTACCGCTAATGAGCCACTTGTATTAGACGATCTTTATGGTATGTATACCGGGTATCCATTTAAAGAAGTGGCCACTTTTACAAGCAATGATAAATCTTTAAAAGAGATCTGGGACGTAGGCTGGAGAACAGCAAGATTATGTGCCGGTGAAACTTATTACGATTGCCCTTACTACGAACAGTTGCAGTATGAGGGTGATACACGGATACAGTCGTTGATCTCGTTGTATGTTACGGGTGATGACCGGTTGATGAGAAAAGCTTTGCTCGACTTCTTCCATTCGCGGGTACCGGAAGGTCTCACCCAGGGCCGCTATCCGAGTAACCGCCTGCAGGTGATTCCGCCATTTTCTCTTTACTGGGTTACTATGATCTATGATTATTGGATGCATCGTAAAGACACAAAGTTCCTGGAACAATTCCTGGTTGGTGTGCAGGGTGTTCTTGACTGGTATGAAAAAAATCTTGACACCAATAAGTCCATGCTTGGTCCAATGAAATGGTGGGGATTTACTGACTGGAACAAAGCATTTGCGAATGGCGTGCCTGATGGTGCGACAGACGGGAACTCGTCCGTGATTTCGCTTCAGTATGTTTATACCTTAAGGCAGGCAGCTGCCTTTTTTGAATATTACGGCAAGAAAAATGAAGCCTCGCATTACCGATCCCTGGCAGATAAGATCTCCGCCGCCGTGTATCAGCAATGTTTTGACGCAGCGAAGGGAGTAATGGCCAACACGCCGCAGAAGAAAACATTCAGCCAGCATGCGAGTATCATGGGAGTAATTACGGGCTCGGTACCCGCAGATAAAATGAAGGCGGTGATGAACAAGGTACTCACGGATACTTCTTTGAGCCAGGCAACCTTCTATTACCGCTTTTACCTGACTATCGCCTTGAAAAAAGCGGGACTGTCACAGCTCTACTATGAGCAGTTACAGCCATGGAGAGATATGCTTGCAGTCGGTCTCACCACGTTCGCCGAAAACCCTGATCCGACAAGGAGTGACTGTCATGCCTGGAGCGCAAGCCCCAATTATGATTTTTTCGCCACGATATGTGGGATCGTTCCCGATGCTCCCGGTTTCAGCAAGATACTTATACAGCCCTCACCCGGCAAACTAAATAACGTCGTTGCTTCAATGCCACATCCGGATGGCGTTATATCAGTGGAGTTCACCAGGCAAAACACTAATGGCCTGAAAGGCAGTGTCACCTTGCCGGCAGGTACTAGCGGCAGGTTTGTCTGGAACGGTAAAGAGGTGAAATTGACCGGGGGAAAACAACAGGTCAGTTTCAATTGATTACGCCGGGGGTTGGGCGCCGATTTAACCAATGATTGTTCCCGGGGTTGGGGCGCCGATTAAACCAATGATTGCACGGGGGGTTGGGACGCCGATTTAACCAATGAGTGCTCCAAGGGTTGGGGCGCGGATTTAACCAGTGAGTGCTCCAAGGGTTGGAACGCAGATTTAACCAATACTCCGCTGGCCGGCGGTTGATTACTCAAAATAACCTACAGGCTACAAGTATACCCGTGGACAAGGGCTTCCGCTGATCCTATATTTGTTCTTTATAGAAACAAATGAAAATAATATTCTGGATCGCTACCATCATCAGCTTCATAGGCAACCTTTACATCATTAATGGTTTTATCAACATCTATTATAAGAATTACAACGGCGGACCTGAATCATCTTCCGGGTCCATCAAATACGTGATGATCACGGGGCTGGTAATTTTTGTATCAGGTCTCATCTTTTATTTCACGGGCCATCTGAAGATTGCAACACTTATCATGGCAACACCGGTAGGCCTGCTTATTATTTACATGTTCCTGCTATTACTGCCTGGCCTTTTAGGTGGAAGGATGAATTAGTGATTCCATAATTGCAAGTATTAAATTTGGTTATTAAAACCATATTTATGATCCGGTGCCTTCGTAGTTTTTTAGTTCTTTCAATTATTGTCTCAGGTTGCATGGCAGGCCTTAAAGCTAATCCGGCCGATACACTGAACCCTGTTATCAGGGGTGACTTTGCGGATCCATCAGTAATAAGGGTTGGTGATAAGTATTATGCCGCAGGTACATCTTCTGAATGGGCGCCTCATTTCCCGGTATATGTTTCCAGCGATCTCCTGAACTGGAAACAGGTGGCACATATCTTCCCGGAGAAAAAATCATGGATGCTTTCTTCGTTTTGGGCACCTGAATTATTCTATCATAATAACAAGGTATATGCATACTATACCGTGCGTGATACCAATGGGATATCCTGTATTGGTGTTGCCACAGCCGATCATCCTGAATCGGGTTTCACGGATCAAGGGGTTCTGATCAGGACTGGCAAAGAAGCAATTGATGCATTTGTATTCAATGATTCAGGACAATTATATGTGACCTGGAAGGCTTACGGTCTGGATAAACGCCCTATCGAATTGCTTTCTTCGAAACTTTCTGCAGATGGACTGAAACTTACCGGTGAGCCGGTCTCTATAAAAAAAGATTTTCTTCGCAAGGGGCTTGAGGGGCAGTCCATGATAAAACGTAATGATTACTATTACCTGTTCTATTCGGCAGGCAGTTGTTGCGGTGTACCCTGTGATTATAACCTGAGGGTGAGCAGGTCAAAATCAGTCACCGGGCCTTTTGAAGATTATGCACAAAATCCGGTATTACACGAAGCTGGTCAATGGATGTGTACGGGGCATGGTACACCGGTGTTGCAACCTGATGGCCGCTGGTTTTTTATCTATCATGGATATGAGAAGGAATACAATGTATTTACCGGGCGACAAGCGCTGATCTCTGAAATATCATGGAATGACCCGGAGGGTTGGCCGTCTTTCACACAACCGGGCCCTGCTTCAACAACGTTTAAGAGTGAATGGAGGGATGACTTCAATGAAAAAAAATTGTCATTGCAATGGTCATGGGATTTCAGGCACAGCGACCTCGCAGCAAAGATTGATGATGGATTTTTGAGTTTATCAGGAAACGTAAAACCCGGCAACAAGAGCGGTACAGTATTATGTGTAAGGACGATTGTTCCGGATTACGAAATAAGTACTGAGATCTCTAACGTAAATAATTCACTCAAGGGCCTGGTGTTATATGGTGATGATAACAGTAATGCAGGGATCGGTCTGAAGGGTAACGATCTTATTGTATGGTCAAATAATAACAATAAAAAAGAAATCTTGAAAACACTAACATTGACATCTGCAAAATCAGTCAGGCTGAAAATGGCTGTAACTTACGGGCGGATACTTAAGTTTTTCTTTTCTACTGACGGTAAAAAATGGAACGAGGTGAGCGTTGGCGCTAAGCCGGAAAAGGGCCTGGACGTAACCTATACAAAGCAGTGGGATCGCGCACCAAGGCCCGGAATCATTCACCAGGGGAAGCCGACGGAACCCGCACGTTTTAGCTGGTGCCGGATTTCCAGCAATTAAGGATTAGTCAGCATCGTTTGTGATGAGCGATTACCTGCATTCCGTGTGTAGTTGAATCTCAGCCAGGCTAAATGATAGCGACTAATTACAGACTAAATAATTGATAATATTCATGGCTAAGCTAGAACGGGACGATATATACCTGATCAGTCGTCACAGCGATCTGACGAAGACGGAAATTCATTCATTGCTGGCAGAGCATGTATATACTAGTGCAGCCTCCTGGAAAAAATTTCTACGCATATTTTTCATGAGTCTTGGCGTCGGTTTTCTATCAGCAGGTATTGTAATGTTTTTTGCTTACAACTGGAATTCGCTTGGTAAATTTTCTAAGATAGGACTGATAGAGCTGCTCATTGTTGTGACCACTGCACTGGTGCTTTTTACAAAACTGAAGCAGGATATCAAGAATATCTGTCTCACCGGCGCTTCGGTACTTGTGGGTGTTTTGTTTGCTGTCTTCGGCCAGATTTACCAGACGGGTGCAAATGCATATGATTTTTTCCTCGGGTGGACCCTTTCCATAACACTTTGGGTGGTAGTTGCCGGCTTCGCACCTCTATGGTTGTTATATCTTATACTGATCAATACCACAGTTGTTTTATATTCCGAACAGGTAGCGGGTAACTGGAGTACTGCATTTGTTTATTCACTGGTTTTTGCAATCAACCTGGCTGCCCTGGTTATCTTCATCACGCTGACCGAATCAAACCGCCTGCTGAAAATGCCTTCCTGGTTCATCAAAACCCTTGCGCTTGCAACGGTCCTGTGTGCGACCGTTGGTATAACGGCCGGTATCTTCGGGCCATCAGACCCGGCGTTTGCTGTCCTGGTTTTACTGACAATCCTGGGTTATTTTGCAGGTATTATCTACTCCATTAAAAAAAGACGTTCATTTTACCTATCGATCATCCCCTTCAGCGTAGTAATCATTATCTCGGATCTTTTGCTGAACCTCGGCACAGACGGGGGTATGTTTTTCCTGACTTTTGTGTTTGTTATTGTCAGTGTTACGCTGATCATACGAAATTTGATTTCATTACAAAAAAAATGGGCAGTTGAATAAGATAAACATTATGATACACACGCTGTATCAACTGAAAGCAACTGCCGGCCGGCCGCTCGTTATTGACGAAGACAAGATCCTCGACCAATACCAGGATCAGAAAAACAATGGTAAATCCGGGATTGCAATAAAGGTTTTGTCTGTCTTTGGTGGCATTGCGGCAAGCCTCTTTTTTCTTGCGTTTCTATTTGTCGCAGGATTGTACGAATCAGAAACCGGTATGCTTTTTTTTGGGGTGGTCTCCATGATTGCAGCAGTTGGCGTTAACAAAAAATTTGACAATCTTATAGTTGACACAGCAAGTATATCTTTTTACCTGGTTGGTTTGTTTTTGATGGGTATCGGCCTTGGTTCAATGCATTTGAATGAGCAACAGCTCTGCCTGGTTTTTATTGGCGTTGGCCTCATCACCCTGGTTATCATTCAAAACTATATTTTTTCATTGATCGCCCTGCTCGTCATTAACGGCAGTCTGCTTGCAATGATTTTATTAAGTCGTAATAATAACCTGATCCACTTGTTATTGATAGTACAGGTAGTGGTCATCGTTTACCTGTTCCTTCATGAATCGGTTTTTATATCAGCCGGTGATAAAATCGCAAAGCTCTACCAACCGGTCCGCACAGGCATGGCTATCTCGTTCCTGGCCGGTTTGATTCTCATAGGAAAACAAGGCCTCATCTCTACTCATCCATACTTTGTGTTGGTCACCTCAGTGGCCATGATACTGGCCCTGGTGTATGTTGCTTTCAGACTGGCCTCCGTACTTAAAGTCAGTAAGCGCGATGATAAAGCACTCATTTATGGAGTTGCCTTCCTTATGTTCATGCCCACCATTCTTGCGCCCGCCATTGCCGGATGCCTGTTGATTATCCTGCTGAGCTTTTTCGTACAACATCGTGGTGCGTTTATCTTAGGCGTTGCCGGGTTGATATATTTTATCTGCCAGTACTATTACGACCTTGAATATAGCCTGTTATATAAATCCTTTTTCCTGATGGGTAGCGGGCTTTTATTCATCCTTATTTATTTAGTGACCATAAAAAAATTAGTGACAAATGTCAAAGCTTAAGTGGATCATCATTTTGTTGAACTGTTTGGTTTTGTTGTTTTTCTTCAACAGGTCAGTATTGAGTAAGGAGTCCCTGTTGAAAGATGGAAAACTGATTTTACTTGAACTTGCCCCGGTTGATCCAAGGTCCTTAATGCAGGGTGATTATATGACACTCAGGTATGCAATATCGCAGGGGATCAGTGCGGATAGTGTGTTGCCACGGGGATATGTAGTGGTGAAACTGAGATCGGATGGAGTGGCCGACAGGGTCAGGATACAGGAAAATATAACACCGCTTATTGCCGGTGAATATGCCATCCGCTATAGTATGGGTGCCTGGAGCCTGAATCTTGGTGCTGAGTCCTTTTTCTTCCAGGAAGGGCAGGCAGAGAAATATGCAGTTGCTAAATATGGTGGTCTCAAAGCGGATTCAAACGGTGAAACTGTTCTCATAGGCCTGTTTGACGAACACCTTAAGCAAATAGAGTAAAAGAGTATGTTTATTGAATTGGAGTATGTTTATTGAAACGGAACACCCTCGCTGAAAAGCGACGGGAACGCGGGTACAGTAATCATGAAAAAATGTTCCCGGTAAGCTATGGAATCTGGGTTATTAAAATTATTTTGATAGCAAATCCGGCTGATCGTTCAAAGTTTCAAAAACCATATCTGTTCCTAACCATGGCTATTTCTCTTCGTGTGCTGAGCAGCCTTCTCTGCCTGGCTTTTATTTCTGCTTCAGCTCAGCAATCAACCCCCAAAACACTTTTGTGGCGGATCAGTGGCCATGGCCTTCAAAAGCCCTCCTACCTCTTTGGCACGATGCATCTTAGTGATAAACGATTATTTCGTTTCAGCGATTCCGTATATGCTGCCATTGAAAAGTCGGAAGGTCTGGCGATCGAAGTCAATCCCGATGAGATGGCTGTTTACTATGTGAATAAGATGTTTGATGATCTTGCCAACAAAAAAAAGTTGCAGGATCTGCTTTCGGAAGAAGAATTTGAATATTACCGGGAAGGCCTTGGGCGGAAGTTTAAGAAACCAGCCGGGGAAATTACTACTGATGAAATCGTGCAGGAAAGGAATCGTTGGATGAATGATTTCATGTCGAAAGGAGAGATGCCAACATTTGTAGATGCCTACCTGTACAATATTGCCCGCCGCCAGGGAAAGTGGCTAGGTGGAATTGAGGACCTGGGCGACCAGGTTGGTCTGATGGAAGACATGGTTGATAAGTCGGATCTTGACTATTTATTGCTGGATAATAAAAAGAAGATAAACAAGACCGGTAAATCGATGATGGAGTCCATGATCGAAACTTATACCAGGGAAGATCTGGATGGTATCAACCAGATCTCGAACCAGGGCGGAGCAGAGTATAAAGATCAGTTACTGTTGCGGAGAAATGTGAAAATGGCCAGGCGGATCGATAGCCTTGTCAATATCCGCACAATGTTCCTGGCGATCGGGGCCGCACATTTACCCGGTGACAGCGGTGTGATTGACCTGTTGACCCGGCGTGGTTTTAAGGTGGAACCGGTTATGTCAGCTAAAAAGATCGATGCTTCCAAATACAGCTTTAAGGAAGTACATCTGCCCTGGCAGGAAGTTTCAGATGTAAACAATCTATATAAAATATCAATGCCAGGCAACCCTGCATCTGTTCGGTTGCAGAGCCTGGTAGATATGAAGTTCCACCTGGACCTGTTTACCATGTCGACTTACGCTACCATGGCCGTTATTTATCCTCAGCAGAATTTCAACAAGGATAGTGTTGCGCAACAAATGGCCTCGCTGATGTTCAAGGGCCGAAAATTGAGGCCTGGCAGAAGAATAAGTGTAGGGAAGGCTACCGGTCAGGAGTACATTGAACGCGTAAGTAACCAGAACATGCGCGTCCAGATACTGATGGACGAACGCGTTGTATATGTCGCGATGATGTCCGGAAACAAAAGTGAACATCTTGCAGGTGCTGACGCCAATAAGTTCTTTAGCTCATTTTCCATTCCTGAAAATCGTGTCATCCCGTCCCGGGCTTCCAGGTTTCTCTTCACTGATACCATTATGGGAATCACGTTCGAAGCTCCATCCCGCATCGAACCAAACAAACAATACAGTCGTGATGACAATGGATGGCATATATCCGGTTTTGCAGGAGTGGACCTGGACAAAGGGATTTACACCATGCTTTTCTCACAGGAAGTACTGCCCGGTCATTTTATTGAAAGTGATAGCCTGATAGAAGCAGAACTCTATGAAAAGATGGGTACACAATACCGCGTAATCGACTCGCAGGGTGTCTGGCTCGATGGTAAGCGCATGTTACAGGTTACCGGCGTGAGTACACAACAAAAAGGCCTGTATGCCCGAACGGTGGCTGGTATCAACGGTAATCGCAACATCCTCCTGATGATGATAGGTGATTCGGCCAATGTTTATGGGGAAGCCGGTAATTCACTCTTTCAGTCGTTGCGGTTTATCAAACAGCCCGGGGCGCATTGGAAAAGATATGAGGAGTCAGATAAAAACTTCAGTACCTGGGCCCCTGCCGTGTTTAGGCTCACCGGCCAGGAGTTAAATAATCTACAATGGCTTGCTTATGATACAATGACTTCTACTTCCTATACGGTGTTGCCCGATACGCTCGGTGCTTACGACTGGGCGCAGTCTGACCCCGACTTTTGGAAGATGCAGATTGATGCCCAGCTGGCGGGCGGTGAGTTGCTCACTGATAAGGAAGTTTTTAACGCCGGAAGCAAAGGGCGTGAACTATTGATGCGGAAAAAAGGCGGTGGTAGTATAGTTTACCGGGTAAGGATACTCCTGAATGGAGACAAAGTGTATAAACTCTGTGTAACCGGAATACGTGAATTTGTATACCAGCCGGATATCAACAGGTTTTTTGATGAGTTTACATTCGGGTCAATTGCAGCGGACCAGGCCTTGCACCTGGTTCCTAAAGCCAATGCTTTGATCCGTGACCTCGCTGCTGTTGATTCCACAACACGTCTTAAAGCATATCAGAAACTTGAAACGGCACCATTTGTAGCGTCCGACCTGGAGTTGCTTCACGGTGCAGTATTTAAGACTTATCGCTACCCCTACGGAACTGATTCAGGGATGACCGTTAATAACAGGATAGCCGAACGTATAGTAGCCTTTAATAAACCGGAGTCGATCGATTATTTTGCCAGGACCTACAATGTGTTACATAACCAGGATCATAAAGTGCTGGTTCTAAAAAGCCTTGCTGAAATGAAAAGCAGTGAGTCGTATAAGGCAATGATCGCACTTATAAAGCAGTCATCCCTGACTATGGATCCGGGCTATCAACTGTCCGAACCGCTGCAAGATTCACTCTCTTTAACTGCTGCGTTTTATCCTGAACTAAGAAGGTTTATAAAGGATACTGTTTTCGGACCAGTAATGTCATCAGTAGCACTCCGGTTGCTTGATAGCAATGTCATCGCAAAAAATGAGATCATTAAGGACGAGTCAGATTTCATTGCCACTGCCCGTTTTTTAAACCGGCCGGTAATGTATTCGGAGATGAATGCTGATTATCGTTTGTATGATGTTGCAGCTTTACTTGGGAGGTTCAACACCGGGAAATCAAATAGAGAGCTATCTGGTCTACTGACAACAAAGGATAAATATCTCTCCAGGGATGTGGTCGAACTGCTTCTTAAAAATGCACAGGTCGTAGATGCCGGGCATATCAATAAACTTGCAGCTGATAAAGAAATACGCGTTTCCGTTTATGAGATGTTGAAAACATTGGGTAAGCAATCTTTGTTTCCGTCAAAATATCTTAACCAGGCCGCTTTCGCTGAGTCACTCGCTTACAATAGCGGCGTGGATGATTATTCGCCGAGCTCTTTAAAGTTTATTGAAAAACGCAGGGAAATAATCAATGGTAAAAGCCTCAACTTTTACTTATATAAAATGGGCTTTGGTGAAGATGAAGAATTTTATCTCGCGATGGCCGGTGGTTATGATTCCGCGGATTCGCTGGAGCCAGCTGTTCAACTTACAAACATATATTGGAACGCTGCCTTCGATCAGAAAAAGGTGAAAGAACAATTCAAAGAGATGATACGGGACAGAGATGAGCAATAAAGATGGCTGCAGCATATCAATGACATTATTATGCTATTTTCGCAGCTTACAAAAAGTATAGAAATGGCAGCTACAAAAATTACAGTGAATAGCAATGGTTCATTAAAGATTGAAGGTGATTTCGAGATAGTAGATAAAACCGGTACGCCATACGATCTTGGCGGGAGAGATGTGGTTTCGATTTGCCGTTGCGGCCTTTCGAAAAACAAGCCGTTTTGTGATGCTTCGCACAAAGGTCATTTCGAACATGAGGCAGTAGCATTTGCCTTACCTCCCAAAAAAACGTAAATAAGTTTAGAGCGATGAGTTATGGGTTATGAGTGAGTGATTAATTTGGATGGAGTTATTAGTGATAAGCAACCACTCCAAACTCATTACTTAAAAACCCAAAACTTACTCATAACCCATAACTCATCGCTCTAAACTTCTTTACCCCTGTACTTTCTCTATTTCAATGGTGTTAACTGGTGCTGAACTATCCATTTTCCAATATTGTCTCCCAGGGTCAGACCCGCATCACAACTAAACCGGAAATGCAGGCCGGCCATAACTCTTGAGTCGGCATTTTCCACGGCCGCCTGTTTAAAACTCTTGAACTGCCTTGTCATGTTAACAGGGTTCGATGTTGGAGATTGAAACGAAAAGGACTGGTTGTCCCCAAGGATCGATGTCAACACGGTAGCTGCTGCGTTTCCCAGTGCACTGTGGGTTGATGGATAATCCTGTACCGGTGGAGTAGGCAGGAACGGCTCCCAGGCCGGGTCGGGTGCTGTGTTTGCATTACCATCGTTTGCTGCATTACGGATAGCCGTGAACGGGCGCCAGAAATTATAATGAAACTTCGAATCCCAGCCCGCACTGTATGCATCTGCAAGTGCCATATCCACAAGCGCGAATAAACGCGCAGTCGTAAACAGATCTGTTTTTTTAGCCATTACAGCGTTCCTGGCGATCCGGTTCCAGCCTGCTTCCGAGAACTCATACCAGAACTGCGCATAAGCGGTTTGTTCTGAATTACGCTGTGTGCTTGATTTTGAACCCATGCGTTTTACTTCTTCAAATCCATCCGTGTAGGCCTTTGAATCGAGCGCTGGTTGTGGGGCCACGCGAAACTGGCTGACGCTTGAAATGCCAAAGGGCTGCATATTTTTCCAGAATGGTGCAAACACTATGTCAAACGGCGGAACTGCCTGGTAGATGCCCGGTGTGTTGGATGGAGTTATTGCTCCGAACGGATCTGCCAGCGCGCCGTCATTTGAACGGAGGGCAAGAATTGCTGCAGCTGCTTCCTTGCCGGTCTGCATACCCTTTTGTGAAGCAATGGGATCTGTTGCTGTTGCTGTGGAAGCCTGTAACATGGAGTCAAGCGATGAACGTTTTTCGGGGAAAGCGGCTACCAATACACCGTGAGCCGCTGATGCCGCTGCAACAACCGGATCTGCGTTCTCATCTCTTTTGTTGAATGCATAAGTTTTGAACTGTGGGATCACGGCGTTCACTGCGTCATGCATGGCGATGTGCATCATTGCATTGATCCGGGAGGCGAGCAGTGAATGCTGATAAGCAGCACCTCCCATGGCATTATATGCCATCTCGTTCCAGTCAAGTACAACTTTGTTTGAAAATGTTTTCGGTTTCGGTTTGTCTGCCGAAATGCTGTTCGACCTGTTACAGGCACATAAGGCGCTGATAAAAATTGCGCCCATAACTAAATACTGTTTCATGTTGATAATGTTTTTAGAATACAAAGAAACAATGGCCGGGCGCTGGTATGGTTATGGGAAAAGTATCAACTGGTATGAGAAAGGTATTTTTTGTAAGGCATAAAAAAGCCCTTTGCAGAGGTTTAAAACAAGAACATTGTTTTTTGCTGAACAAAAGAACAATGTTATAAGCGGTAAACAGTCAATGTATTTTTATGTGCAAAAAAAACCCTCTGTTAAGAGGGTTCGGGAAGAAATGTATTCTATCTAACGATCCTTTTGTTATGAAGCTGACCGGTGGTATTATGCTGCCCTTTGTGAAAACTGCTTTTTGTAAGTTGATGGAGAATGACCGAAACGTTTTTTAAATGCAGCGCTGAAATTTGAATAATGATTATATCCCAGGAGATCAGAAAGATCGAACCTGCCTGCATCCTCCCTTTGATCAAGCAACAGTTGCTTCGCATATTCCATTTTCTTGTCGTCGATAAAACGCATTACAGAGGTCTTAAACAATGTTTTGAATCCATGTTTAAGTTTGAAGTTGTTCAGACCCGCGCGGCGCGCAAGTTTGTCCAATGATACATCCTCAAGAAAATGGGTTTCCAGGTATTGCTTCAGATCATGCAAGGCGGCAACATCATTGATGGTCAGTTTTGGAGGCACAGTAGCGTGTTGTTTGTTGGATTCGGCATCGCCACCGTTAAACTCGGCCAGTTGCTGTATCAACAGTAACCTTATCATTGATTCCCGGTAGTACGTACCCAACAAGCCGGAATAAGGACAGTTAATCAGTTGTTCTACGTTTTGATGAATTGCATAGTTCATCGGGCGGCTTTGGTCCAATGTTACCATCGGCTGTCCATCTTCAATGGCACGTAACCATTTGTCATCAGGAAGTTCAACCGGCCATTCGTTTAAGATCAGGGAAGGGCTGATCTTTATACAAAGGTTTTTTGACGTTGTATTTTTTTCGGCAACACATCTTGACCTGAAAGAAGTCACATGATTAACCGAGTGATGCATAGCAGGTACCTTGAACGGTTTATCTTCCAGGAAAAAGGCGGACCCTTTTAGTTGAAAAAACATCATTACAACCGGCTCCGTTCTTTCGAGGTCAAAATGCAAATCGTTATCATGAGTCTGCATATCCTGCGTAAACACGAGCGCGCCCTTAACTTCCCGGATATTCACGTTAATATCGGCCATTCCCGGTTCTTTAACAGACAGCATTGCTGTTCCGCAACTTCTGTAAACCGTGTTCACCTGGTGTTCTATTGCTTCTTTTGCATTCATAAAAAAACTCCGGCAAGATTTGCTCACCGGCGTTGCAAATTTAAGATGCTCCCCGGCGGGAGATGCTCACCAAAACCGGTGAATATGCGGGATCCGCGAGATTCATGCTCTGCTTAGTGTAAATCCTGCAAACTAAGGCAGAAGTTTTTCCGGGAAACTTTGTAATAATTTTTGATTTTAAACGTCGGATATTCCAGATCATTGAGCCCTGGTAGTTGCGTGGTAGTCTTATTCTAAATAATAGTTATGACAAAGATTCTCAAAATAACCGGCATCATATTTACCATTACCCTGATGTCTGCTTATAGATACCCGGAGATCTATCCGGGCAGTTTTTCGGGGTCGGTGCCAGCTTTCTTACCCGCGGATTCAACCGGTATAAAAATTTACAATTCAAATTGTTTAAGCTGCCATAAAGAGTCTGTAGAATCGCTTGCCCCGGGGCTGGGTGTGCTTGCCACTATGTCACCGCGTTCTATCTATACTTCGCTAACCACTGGTAAAATGCGTCAGCAAGGAGTTGCCTTAAGCGATGATGAACGAAAAAAAGTTTCAGAATGGATCACAAAGACAACCATGAAAACTTCTGAAATGAGTAAAGACGCTTATACCAAATTTTCTGCGAATACAATTTCAGGTAAATCTGATCATTCGGGTTGGGGAAACAACCTGGAGGGTACGGGTTTCAGAACAACATCACAAGCCGGGATATCAACACAAAATGTAAAGACCTTAAAATTGAAATGGGCATTTGCGTTTCCCGATGGCACCGTTGCAAGAGGAAAACCGGCTGTGGCCGGGGACTGGCTGATAACAGGTTCTCAATTTGGACAGATTTATGCCATTAACAAGCATACAGGGAAGATCGGATGGGAGTTTACGGCTGCAGCAGCAATACGTGGCGCCATCAACATTGTGAAATCAAAGAACAATGTCACCGCCATTTTCGCTGATTATACCAGTAATGTATATGCGATCGATGTGAAGACCGGCAAACAAAGATGGAACACCAGGGCCGGTTTTGAAGCTTATTCACAAAATACCGGATCTGTAGTGACTTATAATGGAAAAGTATTTGTTCCAATCGTGTCATCAGAAATTGGTTCGGCAGGGCTTAACAATTATGAGTGTTGTACTTCGTCCGGGGGAGTTGTTGCTTTGAATGCTGAGACGGGGAAAATAATCTGGACTTATCGTATACTTCCCAAAGCAGCCGAGACAGTAAAAAAGAAAAATGGCAAATCGTTTTATGGTCCGTCTGGTGCACCTGTCTGGTGCAGTCCGACCGTGGATGCGAAACGTGGTGTACTTTATATTGGCACCGGACAAAACTATTCTGATCCCGCAACAATTTCGAGCGACGCTCTGCAGGCCATAAACATGGAGACAGGAAAACTGGTCTGGAATTTCCAGGCTACTGGTAATGATGCCTATAACCTGGCCTGCCCGGTATTTCTGAATTGTCCTGCATCTGATGGTCCTGACCTTGATTTTGGTGTGGCGCCCATCATCGTTAAAGGTCCGGACGGCAATGATATGTTGTTGGCAGGGCAAAAGTCAGGTGTAGTTTATGCGCTTACTCCGGAAGGAAAATTGATCTGGAAATCAAGGGTAGGTAAGGGAGGTAAATTAGGCGGCATCCATTGGGGTATCGCTACTGATGGTACTAATGTCTATGCCTGTAATGCTGACAACCCTATTGCGCTTGATAAAGCTGTAAAAGACTTCCAACCTTCTCCGGGTTTGTTCGCATTAAATCTTAAAACCGGTGACACGGTATGGAGTGCCCGTTCACCTGGATGTCCACCGAATAAGGTTTGCCTGAATGGGAATTCTGCAGCGCCTTTGGTTGTGCCTGGAATCGTGTTTGCAGGTTCTTTAGATGGAATACTAAGAGCATATTCAAGTATAGATGGTACTATCCTTTGGGAGTTCGATACTGCAAAACCATTTGATACTGTCAATGGTATCAAAGGCAAAGGTGGGTCGATCGATGGCCCTGCACCGGTTGTTGCGGATGGAATGTTATTTGTGAATTCGGGTTACGGTATGTTTGGCCAGGCACCAGGTAATGTGTTGCTGGCTTTTGAGGCAGATGCGTTGAAGAAATAAAATTCAAGGATGTGTCGGAAAGCTGTTTGCGTAAAGCCGGTGCTTAGTGACTTTGAACCTGATATCTGTTGCATAAATTCAATTGCTTCGATACTTTGAAATTGAAGGCTTTTGCAATAAGTGAATATTGACAACGTTTTAAGGAAAACATTGAATGGCGGTCTCGATAGTCTCATATTTCACGCCGGGGTGTTTTCTGTTAACCAATTTTATTTAATGCCATGCCGTAATAATCTGCATCCAGTAAAAACAATTGCATAATCCGTTCTTCCTTTTCTTCTTCGCTACTTAGCTCTCCAAAGTGGACATGCCAACCTTTTGGTTCCCCATAATATTTTTTAGATAACGCTTTATTGAAATCTTTCAGGTCAGTGATTTTTTTCGCCAATAAACTTTCAACTTCGTCCGGCAGATTCCGCACCTTTGCCCTGACATAAGCCATCACCCCTTTTGTTGCCTCGTCTGCCGAATGCTTAAAGTAACCATAATCTGGCCAGAGATAAGAAATTTTATGCATCAACAACCCTATCCGCACTTCATTTGGGGCAAACGACCTGCTGTGTCGGAAGCATTCTATAAGTAACTTTTTCTTGTCGTCATTTAAAAACAACTTGTATTCCGATTTTAGGAATGTAATTTTTTCTTGCACACCATACATATTTGGCATGGCAGTGATTTTAGGTTCTTTAAACAAATCCGGTAAAAACACGGTTGCATAGTAAGATAGTATCTCCTGGTGATAGTTAACTGTATTGGCCTTCTGGTTATCCTGATCTATCAAACTCTGCTCATATCGTTTAATATCGTCAGAGAGGTTTACCAGGTAGTCTTTAAATTGCTGCTCAGAGAGTATTTTCTTAAATGTAAAAGATTCGTAGTCCCATTCCTCCCAGGTGGACAAGTAATGCTTTTTAGAATATAGATTCTTGTCCTTCTCATAATCATAGATTTGTTGGGCCTGTTCAGATGTCAGGTTGAGGTATTGATGTCGCTTTTTGATAAGATTTATATACCACTCATATTCTTCTGGTGTCATAATATTATGCTGCTTAATTTCTTTCAATTTATGCTTCCATTGTTAATTGTGCTATTTTGGCAACCCGGCCTTACTGTTTATTTCTTTGATTGAAAAGACACTCCAAAAGCTGATTTGGAAATTTATCGGTTTTAATGTAATATTTACATCCTGCTTTATCAAATCTTACCATTGTTTTGAAGACTTTTCTCTTATTCTGACCTGTGTTAGGCAACTTATTTTTTAAACCTTAAATTTTAAAATTATGTTAGTCATTGCACATCACAACATCAACGATCCCGAGAATTTCTGGGCAGGAGCAAAGGAAGTGTCAAAAAATCTTCCCGCTAATTTAAAAATCCACGGAATTTATCCTGCCAAAGATGGCAATACAGGTACCTGTCTTTGGGAAGCCGACAGTGCCCAGGAAGTTCAACAGTTCCTTGATAAGGTTGCCGGACAGTTTGCGAAAAATCTATGCTATGAAGTAGACGTTGAAAATGCGATCGGTCTGCCGAAAATTAAGATGGAAGAAACAAATCTTAATTAGGGACTCATTTACAGTCAAGCCAATACTTGAGGTTGTTCTGGAAACGCTATTCAATTTCAAATCCCAGGATTTACCTGCCAGATTTGAGACCAGTGCCACTGGTGTAAGGAAGATGGCCGGAATTTCCCGACCTATCTGACAAACAATTTTGCTATTGACGTTTCGAGAATTAAAATCTCTGGTGTAAAAGCCGAAGTTATTGCGACCAGGGAAGGACGCGATGCAGGAAATCTATTTTGCCGGCGAAACAGATCGCTTGGTGTCTGGATAAACAAATTCGGGTGGGAAGTCTGATCATCCAAATAATATTTATCTTGCTGCCCTATGAAGATCATGCCCTGGTTGTTCAGGATAATAGTTGGTGCTTACATGGTTCTTGTCCTCGGGTTAGTATTTGCACAGTTTCCGTCGTTTGATGATCTTGTTCCAAAATACCTGGTGGAAACTTTTGGACCATCCGGCAGTATTCGTTTCTATCTCGACAATCTGAACGGCCGGTACTCAAGTATTTCGTTGTTCCTGCTAATCGGTTCCTCCACTTTTTTGATGCAGCACTACTCACTGGTTTTACTGGTGTTCAACCTGGTATCGCTCTGGATGCTGTACATCTTTGTGAAATGGGTACTACAAACGTTTTTCGTGCTGAACAATTCAATGCTGATGCACGTGTCTGTAACCCTTGCTGTATACCTGGTATTTTTTACATCTGTACCACAACCGTCTTCATTTTCATATTGGCTGGCAACCCTTGTAACCTACACTTTGCCATTTTTCCTATTTCTTCTTTTAATCAAACAACATGGCACATTACTGATTTCCAGGGAAAAAAGTTTTTCTTCGGTCCTTGTTTGCTGTCTGTTGACGATCATCCTGGCTGGTACAAACGAATTTATGGGGATGATGGTATTAGCAGTGCCGTCATGTGCATTGCTGCTGTTTGTAATTCATCAAAAAAAGATCCCAGGTTATCTTTTTGTTTCAATTGGTGTCGCAATCATTGCTATTGCATGCACAGTGGCTCTGCCCGGCAACGCAGAAAGAACCGGGCAATACACAAATAAACAGCATCTGCTATTTTCATTTTTCGGTGGAGTATACAGGCTCAATCAGGCTACAATGACCTTTCTTTCCAACCCTCTTTTTTACCTCGGTTGCCTGGCTGTCTTCCTTTTGTCTGACAAACTCAAGACTGGGTACGCGAAACAGTTCAACCTGAAAAAAACAAGCTGGTGGATGGAGCTTGGAGCACTATTTATCATGGCTCTTGCCTTCCATTTCGTCGTCAGGCAAATCGGTGGTGCTGTGGTCCCTGGCCGGCTTTCAAACATCATCAATTGCGTGTTGATCCTCGGTGTCTGGGGAGTGATTATGGTGAATGGCCCGGCGATAAGGAATAAGTTGGACGTTAAGATTAATAACATCAGCCAGAGTAATCTCATTCAACTTTCGTTTTGCGTGCTGCTCGTCTTTTCAGCGGCCACTCATGAACTATTGCTGAATCTGTTCGCGGCACCTGTACATCGTTTTGTTATATCAGACAGGATCAGCCGTATCAACAATGCAAAGGCCCAGGGCATAAAATCAGTGGTTATTCCAACATACGACAGCATCGCACAGCAATTCCTGAACGAACGATTTTCTAAAAAGAAGGCGCGGTTTTATAAGGATGAGATTCCTCTGCCACCTTCATTTACTTATTTTAAAGATGAGCCGGCTTCAGACGGATCGGCGTATTTTTTTGCCGAATACCATGATATTGACACGATCTATTATAACAAGAAATATCATCTGCGTTGGGGGCTTTCCGACCATCGTCTCAAAAATCAATAGTTACGCGATCAAATATGGTTAGTATCATACTCCCGGTATTCAATTGTGCTCATCAGTTCCGCAAAGGCATTCCGCAATTGGTGGATTTGCTTGGCTCTACCGGGCTTGAGTATGAAATCATAGTGGTTAATGATGGCTCGGATGAATCAGAAAGTGTTGCAGAGATCAGTGCAGCATCCGGTTGTATCTATATCGATAACGTGGTTAACCTGGGTAAAGGGGCGGCTGTTAAAAGAGGTATTTTTGCTGCAAGCGGGGATGTCTTGATTTTTATGGATGGAGATTTCCCTTTTATCCTGACCGTTATTACTGATATGTTGGCCGTGTTTCAAAACAGTTCGGTGGAAGTAGTTATAGGTGACCGGTCGCTGCCGGGATCGCGGTACCCAAAGATCAGTTTTGCCAGAACGCTTGGCAGCCGGCTGCTTTCCGCTATCGTGACTCGATTTATCCTTAAGGGATTACCCGATTCGCAATGTGGTGTGAAAGGCTTTCGCCGGGACATCGCAAGATCTATCTTTGAAAAAGTGACCCTGACTGACTTTTCCTTTGATGTGGAGGTATTGTTTATATCGGGTCTTCGGAACCATAACCTGGTGAGAATACCGGTCCAGGTTATCGAACAGCGGGAAAGCTCAGTAAGGATTGTAAGGGATGGATTGCTGTTGTCTGTCGGGCTTTTGAAAATATTGACACGCTACATCGCCGGTAAATACCGCAAATAATGAACAGAAAGCTTACCAATAAAATCAGGTATATGTTGGATGAATGGATACCTCCGTTCATACGGGACAGTCGTTGGTTCATGTATCCTTTCTACTACTTTGCTTATGGCGGTAGGAATATCAGGGCGGTGATGAATTTTAAGAAGAATTATTTTACATGGGATGAAAATCAACTGCAGGATTTCTACAGGAATCTTCACTCAATTTCGCGAAACAGAAAAACAGACCTGACTCAAAAATGCCTGGACCTGATTTTGACCGAACTGAATGACGGGTACCAGCATGTACTTGATGTTGGGTGTTCGGATGGATATGTTTTATCAGTGATCCATGACCGTTATCCAAAGCTCAAACTAACTGGTGTCGATTTTGTTGCAAAAAACGGGGATCCGAATATTCAGTTTGTAAATGCGGACGTGCGGAGCCTTCCTTTTGAAGATAAATCATTCGATGTCGTAATCTGTTCTCATACTATTGAACATATATTCGAGATCGGGAACTTCATCGCTGAGTTGAAAAGAGTAACAAGGAAAAAACTGATTGTTGTCACCCCAAAGCAGCGCTATTATTTTTATTCGCTTGATGAGCATTTGCAATTTTTTCCACAGAGAGAAATGCTGACTGCGAAACTGGATTTTCCGGATCATGCCTGCGAGAATATTGAAGGCGATTGGTTCTATGTGGGCCAATTCCACTCTGAAGTATAATCCAAGTAGGGAAAACAGATCTGGTTTCGGAACTGTGCACTGCGTCTGCGGCTGTAACATCGCGGGAAAAAGGTATCCTTAGTCGGCTAAAGCAAAAGTCACCAAAATGAAAAATCCCCCTCAAGTTATAAACTTACGGGGGATTCAAAATCTAAACTATGTACCGCGTAGGGGAATCGAACCCCTCATTCATCCGTGAAAGGGATGCGTCTTAACCGATTGACCAACGCGGCTAATTTTGGGACGGCAAAGATAGTAGCTGTTCGTTTTCCCGCCAAAATTTTTTGCTGTTATCGCCAAGAATCTTTTTGAGAAGCTGAACCCTTGTCAATCAAGGCCAAATATGGCATTTTCTTCTTAATTGATATGATCTCCAACGCTTTTGATCCGAAACACTCTTAAATGGTAGCTGATTATTTATTCCATTATTGTAACTTCGCTGCGCATTTTACCACTATTTAAAATCAAATTGAACATGAGCACAGTAAAAGTTGCCATTAATGGTTTCGGTCGGATTGGTCGTTTAGTCTATCGCCAGATATATAAAATGGAAGGAATTGACGTAGTAGCAATCAATGATCTTACCAGCCCTAAGGTTCTTGCACACCTGTTGAAATATGACAGTGCACAGGGACGTTTCGACGCAGAAGTTAAATCCACAGAAAATTCAATCATAGTAAACGGGGACGAAGTAAAAATCTACGCACAGAAGAATCCTGCAGAAATTGCCTGGAAATCCCATGATGTTGATGTGGTACTTGAGTGTACCGGTTTCTTCACCGATAAAGACAAGGCTGCAGCTCACCTTACTGCCGGCGCAAAACGTGTTGTTATCTCTGCCCCTGCAACCGGTGATCTTAAAACAATCGTTTTCAACGTTAACCATGATATTCTCGACGGGTCAGAAGAGATCATCAGCTGTGCAAGCTGTACCACAAACTGTCTTGCACCGATGGCCCAGGTCCTCGAAGAACAATATGGTATCGTTAACGGATTGATGACTACCGTGCATGCCTACACGAACGATCAGAACACCCAGGATGCACCACATCCAAAAGGTGATCTCCGCCGTTCAAGAGCTGCCGCGCAGAATATCGTTCCAAACAGTACCGGTGCTGCAAAAGCCATTGGCCTTGTTCTTCCTGCACTGAAAGGTAAACTGGACGGATCTGCACAAAGGGTTCCCACACTTACAGGCTCTCTCACTGAACTGACAGTAGTTCTCGGAAAGAAGGTTACAGTAGATGAGATCAATGCCGCCATGAAGGCCGCTTCCAATGAAAGCTTTGGTTACACTACCGACGAAATCGTGAGCAGTGATGTAATTGGCAGTACTTTCGGTTCTTTGTTTGATGCAACTCAAACCAAGGTTCAGACCGTAGGTGACCTTCAACTGGTCAGAACTGTGAGCTGGTACGATAACGAAATGAGCTATGTTAGCCAGCTGGTTCGCACTGTGAACTTTTTTGCAAAACAGATCAATAAAAAATAACTAATCTTTTTGTTTATCGCGAAGCATGATTTTTGCTATGCTGTTGCGAAAGCTTAATAATCTGAAGATGCCGGATGCTTTCCGGCATTTTTATTTTAAGTAAGATTTTTGTTTTCCGTAAACATTTTTGTTTCCTGTAAATTTGATCACCACTAAAAATTCTATATGCCAAAGTTTTCCGATTACGATTTCTCCGGTAAAAAAGCGCTGATCAGGGTAGATTTTAATGTTCCGCTGGATGATAAGTTCCAGATCACTGACGATACCAGGATGACCGCCTCAATTCCCACCATCAAAACAATACTTGAGAAGGGTGGATCTGCGATTCTTATGAGCCATCTCGGACGTCCGAAAGACGGGCCGACGGATAAATATTCATTGAAGCACCTGGTACCCCATCTGCAGGAATTACTCCCGGGAGCTAAAGTAATATTTGCTGAAGACTGTATCGGTGAAAAAGCTACATCAGCAGCAAAGGCCCTGAAACCAGGCGAAGTGCTGCTGCTTGAGAATCTGCGCTTTTATAAGGAAGAAGAAAAAGGAGATGAGGCCTTTGCAAAAAAATTAAGTGAGTCAGGTGACGTCTATGTCAATGATGCTTTTGGAACCGCACACCGTGCGCACGCATCAACTGCAGTTATCGCAAAATTCTTTGACGCAGATAAGAAGATGTTTGGTCTATTGATGGAGTCAGAGGTGGAAAGTGCCGATAAGATCTTGAACAGCTCAGAAAAACCTTTCACGGCAATCATAGGCGGGGCAAAGGTTTCGGATAAGATCCTGATTATCGAAAACCTGCTTGAAAGGGCCAGCGATATCATTATCGGCGGTGGAATGGCTTATACTTTTATTAAAGCGAATGGCGGAGAGATCGGGAAGTCGCTCGTAGAAGAAGACCGGCTGGAAACAGCAAAGGAACTGATTGCCAAAGCTGAAGCAAAAGGAGTTTGTATTCATCTTCCTTCCGATTCGGTGATAGCAGACAAGTTTGATGCGAATGCATCAACTTCTCATTCACCAAGTAACAAGATCCCGGACGGATGGATGGGACTTGATATCGGACCATATGCCAGCGAGCAGTTCTCCAATGTGATCAGCAAGTCAAAAACCCTGCTCTGGAACGGACCAATGGGTGTGTTTGAAATGGAAAAGTTCCAGACCGGCACCAAGGCTATTGCAACGGCGATAGCCAAAGCAACCGAACACGGGGCATATTCGCTTGTGGGTGGAGGTGACTCTGTGTCGGCAGTCAACCAGTTTGGTTTTGCAGACAAGGTTAGCTATATATCAACCGGCGGTGGAGCTCTGCTGGAATACTTTGAGGGCAAAGAATTACCGGGTATCGCAGCCATCAATAAAAAATAACTGGAGATAATCGAGCGGCAGTTGTGATGCTAAGCGTATTACAACTGCTTTTTTGTGGATGGGAAGGCAGGCAGATAACGAGGTAGGTTGAATCAGGGCATAAGGATTGAACAGAGGTTTGAAACATCCGGAATCCGGGATTGTAATAATTGAACAGAACCTACGACAAACATTGTGTCAGATGTTAGGGATTTACCGGGATCCGGTTGTGTTTTCAACCGACCGGCCTGGTGGAAATATTAACATTAAAAAACTGCAAAAACATTAATTTTAGCTGTAAATAAAAAAAGAAATATAAAATGAAGACAAGAAACCTGACACTTATCATAATTGTTGCTGCAGTTCTCCTGCTTGGAGGTTGCGGTTGTAGTAGTTACAATACTATGAATGAACAGAAACAAAGAGTCGGTGAGTCCTGGAGTAATGTGGAGAATCAATATAAGCGTCGGAATGACCTGATTGACAACCTGGTTGCAACCGTCAAGGGAGCAGCTAATTTCGAGCAGGAGACCCTGACCCAGGTTACCCAGGCGCGCGCGGGAGCCAGCCAGGTGAAAGTTGATCCGGCCAATATCACCCCTGAAAAACTACAGGAATTCCAGGCAGCGCAAAACCAGGTGGGTAGCGCATTGAGCCGTCTTTTGGTAACTGTTGAAAGATATCCTGAACTGAAGGCCACTGAAAACTTCAAAGGACTCCAGGTTGAACTTTCAAATACTGAAAACAAGATCGCAACTGAAAGAAGTCGTTTCAACGAAGTGGCCAGGTCATACAATACTACGGTCACCAAGTTTCCAAACGTGATCTACGCCGGTGCACTTGGTTTCAAGGAACGTCCATATTTCGAAGCAACCGCCGCTGAAAAGCAAGCTCCTAAGGTTGATTTCAGTAAGTAATAATGGCTTCTAAATAAATTGACAACAGTTCATATTACGGTCCGCCTCATTGATACCCATGTTCGTTGCAAAATACGACCTGGATGTATTGAAGAAGTGGACCGTCATATTACCTGAATCTTCCGGATAAAATGCTTGCTTATGTCTATTTTCTCCAGTAAAACCGAGTTTCTGAGTGCCTCAGAAAAAGACAAGATAATAGCCGCCATCAAAGAAGCTGAGATGCGCACAAGCGGTGAAATCAGGGTTTATATAGAAAGCCGTTGTCGTTATGTGGATCCGCTTGACCGGGCCAAAGAAATTTTCTGGTCGCTGAAAATGGATCAGACGGCAGAAAGAAATGCAGTGTTGATTTATGTTGCGGTAAAGGATCACCAGATGGCCATTCTTGGTGACGAAGGCATCCATCAAAAAGTGGGTGAAGCATTTTGGGCTATGGAAATCTCGAAAATGCGTATGCATTTCCAGCAACAACACTATATGGATGCCCTGGTGCTGGTTATCGGTGATATTGGACACGCACTCGATGAACATTTCCCTTACGATAACAAATTAGATAAGAATGAACTCCCTGATGATATCGTATTTGGGAAATAACCAATTAAACATGACAGATTTCAGGCTAATAAAAAATATCCCGCTTTTCAGGACAACTGCGTTTATCGCTGTGATAATGTTATCGCTGTTTTCTACACCGATGCGTATCCAGGCCCAGGTTGTTCCACATAACCTGTTACCCCCGAAGCCCAATCCGCCCCGGCTTGTAAATGATTATGCAGATCTGTTAACTCCTGACGAGGAAAGACAACTGGAACAAAAACTGGTGGCGTACGATGACTCTACAACGAACCAGATCCTGGTGGTCACGGTTAAGACTATGCGCGGATATGAGGCGGATCAGTATGCTACCGAGATCGGTCATTTCTGGGGTGTAGGTGGCCAGGGTAAATATGATAATGGTGTCGTAATACTTGTAAGCGATGGAACCGAAGAAAATGGCAAACGACGCTATTTTATTGCAACGGGATATGGCCTTGAAGGCGCACTTCCTGCTATCACTACTAATGCAATAGCGGAAGAGTTCCTGGTGCCTAATCTCAAAAACAACAATTATTTTGCGGCTTTCGACCAAACTACTGATGCGATCTTCCAGGCAGCGGCGGGAGAATACAAAGCGCCCGATAACTATAATAAACGTAAGCCAAAAGGCAGTGGTGGCGGAATTGCAGGCTTTATCGTCCTGGCCATAATCATCTTTATTATCTCCCGTAACAACCGCGGTGGCGGAGGTGGATTCATGAGCCGCAGAGGTTACAGGGGCGGTTTCCCTGTGATCTTCCCAGGTGGCGGTGGCGGAGGCGGTGGCTTTGGTGGTTTCGGCGGCGGTGGCGGTGGAGGCGGCGGCTTCGGAGGATTTGGTGGCGGCGGTTTCGGTGGCGGCGGATCAGGAGGAAGCTGGTAATAGCCATGATGAGTGATGAGTGATGAGTGATGAGTTATGAGTAAATTATGAGTTAGGGAGGGTGATTAGGGGGTACTTAAAATTAATCCCAATTGTCAGATCAACTCTTAACTTTGACAATTAAAACGAAAAGCGGTTTCAAACAGAAACCGCTTTTCGTTTTAATTGATATGCCTAAAAATAAATTTCCTTCCTCAACTCAATTGCAACCATACCAAACTCACACATTCCTCCCTAACTCATAATTTACTCATAACTCATAACTCTCAAATCATCACTACTTAAAACCCTTTTCTCTGATCACCGATCTTGGATTTGATATAATCGATCTGTGTCTGCAGAGGAGCTTTATCACTGGCTGAAGCCTTAGCGGTCTCTTTTTTAGCTATGACAGATTTAAGCATATTATCAATTACCGGGGCATAACCATACTTTTCAACCTGTTCCCTGAACTCAACGATCAGGTCAATGCCTCTTTTTACCTTATCAGTATCCTTGATCTTGGTGAGATATTCAGTCATTGGCTGCAGCATGGAGATCTTTGTCATTGACAATGGGAGACCATCAAAGTACTTAGCAATGGCATCAAAGCTGCCTTCATCGCCACTCTGTATAAGCACAGTAGCCATGGTACCCATCAGCTTTCCTTTAGCCGGTGTTGCTATCAGTTTTTTGGTGGCTGTTAAACCGGCTTCCTTATCAACTTTGGTAAGTGCCTCAAGCGCATAACCTGAAACGGTGTAAGAAGAATCATTAAGATTTTTTACAAACAATTCCTTGTATTCAGGTTTGTCAAAACTGCTTAAAAGTCCGATTGCAGTGGCTTTTGTAGTAGGCTTCGGATCCGATTTAGCAATGGCAAGTATCAATGGCTCGGCTTCAGTTTTAATGGCATCTTTTTTAAGATCAAGCTTAGTGAGGCCATAAGTTCTTAACCCATGATATTTATCCTTGAGTGAAGCTTTCATGATTTCCACAGCCTTGGGATTGTCCTGGTTTTTTGATGCAAAGTCGATTGCTTCTCTGCGGTCCATATATGTGCCTGCATGTTTAAACTGGTGCACATAGTTATCAAGGGTCTTGTTATCCTTTTTCTCTGCAAGCAATACCTTATCGCCATCAAAATTTACCAGGTCGGGCCTGGCTGAATATGCGAAAGTAAAAGTATCAACTGCATTTTCAACCCAAACAGAATGACGGGTCTTATTGGTGCCGTTATATATATCGATGGCAACCGGCAGGCGGAATATCTTATTACTGCTCTGGGTTTGTTTTACAATAACACTGACTGTTTTTGCATTGTCGTTGTATACATAATCAATGGACAGTTTCGGGTGACCGCTGCCGAAATACCATTGGTTCCAGAACCAGTTCATATCCTTCCCGGTTACCTCTTCAAATGCAAGTCTCAGGTTGTGCGACTCAGCTGCCTTGAATTTATTAGCGGTCAGGTAAAGGTTCAAAGATTTATAGAAAGCACTGTCGCCTACATAGTTCCTGAGCATGTTCAGAATTCTTCCGCCTTTATTATAACTAACGGCATCGAACATGGCCTCTTTATCTTCATAGTAGAAACGAACCAGGTCCTTTTTCTCACTCATGCTCTGGAAGTATCCCTGCATGTCATTGAAGTTTTCTTCTGCGCCCGCATCCTTTCCATATTTGTATTCATTCCAGAGAACCTGGCTATAATTTGCAAAAGATTCATTGACCGTAAGATTGCTCCAGCTTTCACTGGTCACCAGGTCACCGAACCATTGGTGAAATAGTTCATGTGCAATGGTACCTTCCCAGCTATTGCCGTCAACCAGTTCACGGGCGTCCTGCTGTGCACTTTCCTGGTGAAGGGTAGCTGTGGTGTTTTCCATGGCACCACTCACGTAATCGCGACCAACCATCTGGGAGTATTTAACCCAGGGATATTCCACGCCAAGTGCCTTTGAAAAAAACGCCATCATTTCAGGCGTATTACCAAAGATCTTACGGGCAACCGGTGCGTATTCCTTCTCAACATAATAACTAACCTCTTTTCCTTTGTATGAGTCTTTGACGATAGCGAAGTCACCTACACCCATAAAAAAGAGATAAGGGGCATGTGGCAGATCCATTTTCCATGCATCTGTGCGCGTACCATCTGCGTTTTTCTTCTGGGAAACAAGTTTGCCGTTGGAAAGCGTTACATATTTGTCAGGTACAGTGAGTATAGTTTCCTGGGTGGTTTTCTGATTTGGCCTGTCTATTGTCGGGCACCATACAGATGTACCTTCGGTTTCTCCCTGGGTCCAGATCTGGGTAGGTTTATCTTTTTCTTCACCGCGTGGGTTGATAAAATAAAGACCCTTAGCGTCAGTAATCGCGGCGCTGCCTTTTCCTGTATACTCGTCTGGCCTGGCAATGTATTCTATGTAGATCGTATAACTTTCGTCTGCTTTGTAAGATTTATTCAAACGGATGTTAAGCATCATACCGTCGTAATTAAACTTCAGGGGAGTTGTTGAAGAACCCTTAACGAGAGCGACTTTTTGAATCGTCATTCCTTTTGCATCCAGTTCGACACTATCGGTGGCGTAGAAGTGCGGTTTAAGTGTGATCCAGACCTTTCCGTTCAGCCGGGAGTTCGCATAGTCAAATTTTGCATCAAGTTTGGTATGAACAAGATCATTGATACGGGGGGCAGTTTCACGGTACATTTTTTTCCAGCTCGTATCGGACTGCTCCGACTCCTCCTGCGCTATTGCCGCAAAAGAACAGCCCGTAACCAACAGAAACATTAAAAATTTCTTCATGACGAATATTTAGTTGGGCGCAAATATAGTTTTACAAAGGCTTAAAATTTGTGAAAAAATGTACAAGTGGTCAAACCCTGATAACAAATAAGTTAGATTTGCTATTATTGTCTCCTGCATGAAGAAACTTCCATTTTTGCTGGGCCTCTTACTGTGTAGTATGAGTTTGTTAGCGCAGCAGAGCCTCCTGGTTTTTTTAGAGGCTTCTGAGAAGAAACCTTTTTATGTAAAAATCGGAAGCAAGATCAATGTTTCTACCTCAAACGGCCAGGTATATGTTACCGAGCTCAGCGGTAGCAGCTTTGATATTTTCATTGGTTTCCCCGAGACCGATTTGCCCGAACAGCGTTTCCAGATAAATCTTAAAAAAAGTGACAACAGTTTCCAGCTTAAACAGGCAAACCAGGGTTGGCAGCTGATTGACCTGGATAACGACAAGGTGATTCAACCGTCACCTCCGATCGTGAGCGCTTCCATGCCTTTAGGGGGAGTGAGGAAAACGGATGCGTTTTCGATCATGATGGCGGGTGTGGTAAATGACACTTCGGTTTTGTACACTTCAGTAATAAATCATCCGCCGGCGGTGAATGAGCCAGCGGTTGCTGCTGCAAATCCTGCGGTAAAAACTCCCGTAACCGTTACTGATCCGGGCGCCAGCGACCAGGCAGTAAAAACTCCGAATCAGGCCGACAAAAAGAACGAGAAACAGCATGCAAGTGCTTTTATCGATTCAACAAAGGTCAAACATGTTGATTCTTCGCTTGCGCTGCAGAAATCACAGGCAGAAGACAAGGCAGTGGCTGATAGTCTGAGCAGGACAGCTGAAAAAACCGCTGGTAACGCTGTGGCAAAGAATGATTCGTCTTCCGGGGCAGCAGGTGTTGCAGTTGTCGGTGCTAAAAGCGCGGTTTCTGACTCACAAACAGAGCAGGCAAAAAAAGAAGACGCAGACAAAGCGGCTATCTTAAAGGACTCCGCTGATAAGGCAGCCGTTAAGGATGTTGCTGCAAAGGAAACCGCAAACGATGTTGCTGTAAAGGAAACTGCTAAGGAGGTGACTGCAAAGGAAGCTGCTGCAACTGAACTTCTGGCGAGGGAAGCGGCAACCAGGGATTCGCTCGCAAAGATTACCGCAGCTAATGAAGCTTTGGCGAGGACGAATAATGAAAAGGATTCCATAGCCAGGGTGGGTGCGTTGAAGGATTCTTTGGCGAGGGAAACTGCTGCTAAAGAAAGCGCTGCCAAAGAAAGCGCGGCAAAAGAAGCGACAGACAAAGAGAATGCATTAAAGGTGGCGGCAGCCCGGGAAGTGGCAACAAAAGAAGCTCTTGATAAAGAAACAGCTGCGAAGGATGCTATTGTCAGGGAAAAGGCTTTCAAGGACAGCGTATACAAGGCGTCGTTGAAAAATAAAACAGCCGGTAGTGGATCATCTGAGGTGAAAAAGATCGGCGAGAAGAAGTCGGAGCGTGCACTCACTGTGTCCTATATTGATAAGAGCGATGGTAAAACCGACACTATTGAAGTTATTATCGCCATTGATCCGGCCGCGTCGGTTGTTCCGAAAAAGGATTCCATCTTCCCCAGATGGCAATCTAACCCAAGGCCATTGACCGATCCCGTGGTTACGAAAAAAGATTCCGGCTCAAGTTCCTATGCCACCAACACACAACCCTTATCCAGGGGCCCGGTGATGATCAATTCTGATTGCGTAAATTTTGCGACTGAGTATGACCTTGATAAACTCAGGGTGAAGATGATGGCAGAGGTGAGCGCTGACGACCGGATTGCTGCTGCCAAAAAAGTATTTCGGACAAAGTGTTTTACCTGCCGGCAGATCAGGGCTCTGACAGAGCTTTTTCTGAACGATGAAGGAAAGTACAAATTTCTTGACACTGCATATCCCTTTGCGTCTGACTCCCAGGAATTCCGCAACCTGGTAACTGTGCTGAAAGAAGATTATTATATCAAACGTTTTAATGCGATGATAAGGATCTAAAGACTCCGACACGCTTATCAATATCTCTAAAAGGCTTATCTATATCTTTGGGGGATGCCAAGATATTTTCTCGAATTGTCGTACCACGGGGCAAATTATGCCGGTTTCCAGGTACAGGAAAATGCACATACCGTGCAGCAGGAAGTTGAAAATGCCCTGGCCATCGTGTTGAAGCAAAAACCGTTGCTTACCGGGTCCTCGAGAACCGACTCCGGCGTTCATGCCAGGCAGAACTTTTTCCATTTCGATATTGAGCCTGCGATTGACCCGGGCATCATCTATAATCTCAACGCCATTTTACCGGGGGATATCAGTATTCGTTCCTTACAGTTGGTGAAGTCGGGTGCCCATTGCCGGTTCGACGCCATTTCGAGGTCCTACAGGTATTCGGTGTATAACCGCAAGGATCCGTTTCTGCGGGACAGGGCATATTTTTATCCGTATACCCTGCACGAGGACCGGATGCTTGAGGCGGCGGCCATATTAATGGAGCATGAAGATTTCAGCAGTTTCTCAAAGCGGAACACACAGGTGCACACTTTCAATTGCCGGATACTGAGGAGCGAATGGGTAATGAAGGATGGCAGGCTTGAGTATTATGTGGAGGCGAACCGGTTCCTGCGGGGAATGGTGAGGGGTTTGGTGGCAACCATGCTTCGTGTGGGCCGGGGGAGGGCGAGTGTGGATGACCTGCTTACGGTGCTGGCGGCGAAGGATAATTCAAAGGCCTGGTTTGATGTGCCGGGGCATGGTTTGATGCTGGAGGAGGTAAAATTCGATTGGGAGAAGATATTATAGGATAGAAACTATTATAGGAAAAACGATTTTGATTGGAAGGCGGATCAGTAAATAAGGTTGGATTCCCGGCCTCCTGTGTCGAAAATGGCATGCTGTTGGAAATGGGGAGGGGGGGGTGGCATCTTGAACTCACATACGATGATTGGGCGATGCATACACGATGATGGGGCTATGGCAGGCCAGTTGAATGATCATAGGATGACGGAAACATTGGAATGATTTTAGAATTAAGATTGGATACCAGAAGTAAGATAGGATGGATGGGAAGTTAATGAAGGCGAGGTGATGTTGGAATCGTGGGATTACCATGGTATGACTGAATGTTGGGGCCGAAATGGGTGTTGAATGTTGTTTGAAAGGTGGAGTACGATATTTAAGCGGAGATGCGATGTAATGGGTACGGTGTGCAGGAGGAGAGGCAATCTCACCCGTAAATTCAGGGGCCTTTACTGCTGAAAGATGGTGTGGAGGAGGCAGGCCGGGGACTTGTTAAAATCGATCTAAAGGGGATAGAAAAATGAAAATAAATTCAAAAAAACTTGGCTAGTAAATTTACTCGCCCTATCTTTGCAGTCCGCTAAAAACGAAAGAGTTACTAGCAGGAAGTTCTTCGATAGATTTTTGAAACTCACCTGAAAATACTTCAGAAAAAAGTTTAGAAATATTTGGTTGAAATATAAAAGGCACTTACCTTTGCAACCCCAACGAAAAATGGGAGGCGAGAAAGGCCTGAAAGATCTTTGAAAGTTTGGAAACAATAGTACG
>NZ_JBTLQG010000024.1:0-97466 GCF_054461535.1 Flavitalea antarctica | reverse complement strand
TTCGGCGGACGCGGTCCACCTACGTGCCCGCCGAAGCACCGCAAACGCTTACTTAATTTGGCTTTTACGTGCGAAGGTGGGCGCCCGCTGATCGTGTGATTTAGCGGGTTTTTCTTGGGCTTCGGCGGACGAGGTCCACCTACGTGTCCGCCGTAGCACCGCAAACGCTTACTTAATTTGGCTTTTACGTGCGAAGGCGGGCGCCCGCTGATCGTTTGATTTAGCGGGCTTTTTTTTGGGCTTTCGGTAGACGCGGTCCACTTGTAGCATTTGTATGCAGTGCAAAAAGATGCGAGTAGATGGTTCTCAACCTTTGCATTTTCCTTCAGATACTGATAAAATTGGCAGTTTCCTTCTTTGCTTCGAAGGTTAAGGCGAGAGAAATGGCAGCAGCTAACAACTAAGTTTCGTCGGGTACGCATCGCCAAAGATGAAGCAGATGTTGCACGGAACCTTCGGCTGCCGGCTAATTAATAATGGATTTTTGAATCAAATACTTTGATGGAGAAAAGAGTTTTCAGTGCGAAAGGTAACCGCAAAATAACACTGCCTTAATTAGAAATATCAATAACTTGTCTTGGGGTAATTATCCATTGCTTTCTCATCTTCCGCTACCTTCTGCTTTGATGTGTTCTAAAACAACCTTACTCCTTGAAAACGATTCACATTTACATGCATAAAACAAAGCGTTATGAACTGAGGTTCATTTTTAAAAGCCTGCGTTGCGGCTGGCTCCATGCTGGCAGCCCCTTTCACCTCCCTGGCAAAGAAAGGATCAGCAAACCGGATTGACAAAGGCTTCCGGGTAGTCTCCGGTAAAGATAGGTTCGAAAAACCGATTACCCTGTTTGAAGGCGATACTTTCTACACCAAAGTTTCCACTAAAGACACCGATGGCGACATCTACGTATTTGAATCCACCCGTATAAAGGAAGGAGGTCCTTCGTATCATTTACATTTTGAACAGGATGAATTTTGGTATGTTGTACAAGGTGAGTTTCTCTTTAAGGTGGGAGAAGAAACGTTTACAGCAAAAGCAGGTGATACGGTGTTTGGTCCGCGAAATGTTCCCCACGCATTTGCAAAAGTTGGTACAGGCGAGGGAAAGCTTTTAATGTTTTTTCAACCCGCTGGAAAAATGGAAGATATGTTTCGAAAGATAAGTGAAGGTGTAACCAAAAACATGACCGAAGAACAGCAGGATAACTTCCGCAATGAACATGGAATAAAGAGGGTTGGTCCACCCCTGACATATTTTAAGAAGTGGTAGTTACTCTTTAAAGCAGCTGTCGTTAATCAAGTGGTGCTGTAAATGATTTAATGCCTTCAATGAGCACCACCAAAACTCTTGTACATGAAACATTCTCTTTGCCTGTCCTTTTTCACCTATCTGTTTTTGCTGCATACAAACCTTTCAGCACAAACAATCACGGTTACTTTGCTCGGCACTGGTGCGCCACAACCTTCGATGGAACGCTTTGGCGCGGCAACACTTGTAAAAGCAGGCGGCACTTATTTTCTGTTTGATTGCGGACGGGGGGCCACGCAACGCCTATGGCAGCAAAATATTGGCGCAGGAAAAGTGAATCGCCTGTTCCTGACCCACCTTCATTCCGATCACATTGTGGGCATTCCTGACCTTTGGCTGCTGGGGCTTATGCCAGGCGCATTTGGCAATCGGAAAGAACTCTTTGAGGTTTGGGGTCCTGCGGGTACTCGAGAGATGATGCAAGGTCTAAAACAGGCTTACCAATGGGACATTAAAACCAGAGTTGCTGAATATCCAAGTGCAGACAGCGGAACCATAGTAAAGGCACAAAATATAACAGAGGGAATTGTGTATGATAAGGACGACGTAAAGATTACGGCTTTTCGCGTAAATCACTCCGACATTATTGATTCAGCCTTAGGCTACCGACTGGATTACCAGGGTCGTTCTGTTCTGATATCTGGTGATACCCGCTACAGCGAGAACTTGATTAAGTATGCAAAAGGTGTTGATGTCCTAATCCATGAAGTCATTGCTATTCGGGAAGAAATAATGGCGACATCTCCGCTTGCCCGAAAGATCACAAATTTTCATACAACTCCCGAGGATGCGGGTAAAGTCTTTGCAGCATCAAAACCAAGGCTTGCCGTTTACACACATGTCGCCATTCCTCCGCTTGATCCTACAAGACCGCTGTTAACGACTGGTGACATCATCACAAGAACAAAAAAATTCTATACCGGAGATCTGGCAGTTGGGGAAGATTTAATGATGATTGAGATTGGAGAAAAAATAGAAGTAAAGCCGCCGACGAAAGTCAAGTGATGTTCAATCTCAAACAACTGAAAGGCAAATTTCACTTGATCAACATTTCGGAAATTTTGCTGCATGGTAAAGGTGAAAGCAAACTCAAATGTGAAACTTGTCGGGACAAATACCCTGGGAATTCTATCAGGCATGTTGGGTAAATCGATCGGTGCTTTTTATCGTACTTTATCTAATCAACGACTAATGCTGCCAAAGGGAAAATACTATGAGGTCTCGGGTGTAGAGCCTGATATAAAAATGACCGTCTTCCCAAAAGAGAACATTTTCGGAGGTCATAGTGAAGCCGTTAAAAATATCGTTCAGATAATAGAAAATAAATTGTAAATCCTGCTATGTAGATCTGCCCACTCCCCTCAACTTCGGCCGGGTGATTTATACCTAACTGCAAAAATTGGGTCCTCCCTTACTTCGGGCCAGGTCAATGATCAGCAATAGTGGTCATTAATGATTGTTAATTACAGCGAGTGTTAAATGACGGCAATTCAACATGTTTCAGCAGGAGAGGTGCAATTAAAAAAAGAGGAATTTTTTCTTTTTCTTGCCTTCTTTGGGTGTGCCACATCCGGCAAGGCAGGCAAATGGGGGAGTGAACAACATTACACCAAATTCGAACCCCGCACCATTATTCCCGCTGATCTCATTTCCATAGGTAAGTGCAAACACTGCATACGGGCTTGGTTCCCACCGGAGACCGACTTTGTATTCAGCAGGTGTTGTCGATTGTCCTATTTTACCAAACATTTCACCTACCACCGAAGTCTCCGGGCTGAACGGATACCAGGCCAACCTCGTAGAATAGGTAAAATCAAATACAGTTTTTTCATCCGGACCGTAGTTCCTTGTCATGCTCGCCCCCGGCATAACGTCCCACTGCAATGTATTTTTTAGAAAGGGGAAGGTCACCGGCACATTCATCCAATAAGTCTTGAAGGCGTCCTTGCTTCTGTCTTCACCATCCACATTGCCGGGGAACAAGCCCGTACCCGCTTTGACCGCAGCGCCCCCTGTCTGATCCTTATTTTCATAAAACATGTATTTTGCATAGAACGATGTTGAATACCCGTCGTCCGTTGCCTGATCCCCATCATCATTATATAGGTACGCTGCCATAGTAAACTCCCACTTCGGAAAAAGGGAATAGGTATTCATCAACATAGAGTTTCTTTGCCCGAATGTCGGGATCAGCGTTATTGTTCCATGTTTCTTTGATATCCAGCTGTCAGAATTGAACTGCTGCGCTTTCCCCTGGTAAACTGGGAAGGTGATTAAGGCAAGTACGCAGAAGGAGACTAAACTGATGGCATTAACTTTTCCTGAAGCAGAATTCTTCATAGCTTTTTTTTTCACAGATTGAGACCATGTCTGGGGATCGGGGAAGACCTGGGAGGCACGGAGAGACGCTGTACGGGGATAAGTGAAAATATCACAAAGCTTGATAAAACTGGTATTATAAAGGCCGGTCGTTGCCAAAATTTATAACTTTTAATAAATCAGAAAAACGCGGTACATCCAATTCCGGATTGCAACTGATATATTAACTTCATGATGATGAGATTTATAATCCTTTTCGCCTTTGCTGTCATCTTTGCTAATGTTAGCGCTCAGAATCCCTATGTCTCAAAAGTGTGGGTAGCTGATAACGGAGACGGCACATACAAAAATCCCATATTACATGCAGATTATTCCGACCCCGATGCCATCAGGGTAGGAGATGATTTCTATATGATTTCTTCATCTTTCGAAGACATTCCCGGGCTACCGGTGCTGCATTCAAAGGACCTGGTGAACTGGGCGATCATCGGTCACGCCCTGAAGCGCCAGCCGCCCTACGAACATTTCTCATTACCAAAACATGGAGAAGGTGTCTGGGCACCGTCATTGCGTTATCATAATGGAGAGTTCCTGATCTATTATCCTGATCCCGATTTCGGTATCTACCTCACGAGGGCGAAGAGTGCATCCGGTCCATGGTCCGAACCGATGCTGGTCGTTCCTGGAAAAGGTCTTATTGACCCGTGCCCACTTTGGGATGATGACGGGAAAGTATATCTCGTTCACGCCTATGCGGGAAGCCGGGCGGGAATAAAAAGCGTGATTGTAGTAAAGCAACTGAACAAGGAAGGAACAAAAGCAATTGATGAGGGGGTTCTCGTGTATGATGGGCATGAGACCGATCCTACCATTGAAGGACCGAAGTTTTACAAACGAAATGGCTTCTACTATATTTTTGCGCCCGCTGGTGGCGTTTCAACCGGATGGCAACTTGTTCTGCGTTCTAAAAATGTTTATGGTCCTTACGAAAGAAAGAATGTTATGGACCAGGGTTCATCGACCACGAATGGCCCGCACCAGGGAGCGTGGGTTTCCACTCAAACAGGTGAAGACTGGTTCCTCCATTTCCAGGACAGGGAAGCGTATGGCAGGATCGTGCACCTGCAGCCAATGCAATGGGTAAATGACTGGCCGGTAATCGGGGTAGACAAGGACAAAGATGGAAAAGGCGAACCCGTACTTCGTCACAAGAAGCCTTCGGTTAACAAAGTTTATCCTATTCAGACACCGTTGGAAAGTGATGAATTCAATGGGAATACCCTGGGTCTGCAATGGCAGTGGATGGCAAATCCAAAAGCTACCTGGACATTTTTAAATCCGGCGGCGGGTTCTCTCCGGATCTTTTCCGACAAAGTCCCGGACGGGGCTAAAAATCTTTGGAGTGCCCCGAATGTTCTTTTGCAAAAGTTTCCGGCGGAAGAATTTACAGTAACAACAAAGATTTCATTCAAACCTAACACTAAGCTTGAAAATGAAAAAGCCGGACTAACCATCATGGGACTGAGTTACGCGAGTCTTTCCTTTGTAGGTCAAAAGGATGGCAATCGCCTAGTGTTTGCGATTTGCAAGGATGCAGAAAAAGGAAATGAGGAAATCGTGACCGAATTAACAAAGATGAGCAATGCCACCGTATATTTTCGTGTGAAGGTGTCAAAGGGAGGAAAGTGCAGATTTAGTTATAGCCTGGATGGAATTTCGTTTCAGGATGCAGGAACTGATTTTATTGCAGAAGTCGGCAAGTGGAAGGGAGCAAAGGTTGGACTTTTCTGCACCAGACAAAGCCAGACCAATGATGCCGGATATGCTGACGTTGACTGGTTCAGGATAGACCCGATCTGAATCCGGATGAACAAAAGACTGATTGATTGATGAAGTTTTTTTGTCTCCCGATAATCCTCATTGGATAACAAAGCTCATGCATGCAGGTCCCTTCATCAGATCGCATTATTGAATTGAATTATCTGACTAAAACTTCGGTTAAACTCTCCTGGTTACTTTGCAATTATTTCATAGCGAGCCTTTATGCATGAGCTATTGAAAGACAGTATTCATGTAGTTTACAATCTTCATTACCGCTGATAACGTACAACGGTGTTTGCTGCCGTCAGTCATGCATGTTAATGTTTGATAGCGTTGATAATGAATGGCAATGTTTTTGCCGATTGCTTCAGCCAGGCGCTCATCATCAATCATAACGCAATGCAGGATAACCGAGCAATCTGCGCCATAGGGCCAGCTGACCGATCATACTTGCTTCGCGATAAATAGTAAATGAGATCATGTCATAATAAGTCATCTTCATTCCTCCCATGTCAATCTCTGAATCAAGTTTTTCATCGTCGATAATAACAAGGGCTTCCCTTGCATGAGGACTTACCATATCCCAATCTTTCACGTATTCTTCCGATGAAGGATATTTTGCATTGTCCTGTATTCCCTTATAGTCGCTGAATAATTCCTCGCCTGTTTGGTGTAACCCCGGGCTCGTTTCCTTTGCCATTTCAAAACGCTGTAGTACAAGTGCCCCGGCAAGCCAGGCCATATGGTTCGCTTTGGTACCAAGACGATTATGACAATCCTCTGCTGATATGCCTTCGAGTGCCCTGGACAGCAATGGAGTATGCAGGTCAAATAATGTGACCAATCCCTCCATCCTGCGGCTCAATGCTTTGTTTTCTGTCTGCTTTACGGTTTTTGTTTCCATAAACTTTACATTTTTAAGTGAAGAACGCTACCGTAAAGCTATAAAAACGATCTCTCTGAGGACCTACTTCAACGCGACAATAATAGGGTGAAACGCGTCATTTTGCTGAGAGAAAACGAACACAGCTTGTAACAAAAACGAACAGTCCCCAGGCCGTTTTCTTTCCTTTCCCGGTGAGAATTAATGGGTTATCAATATGGCATTCCATTGGCTGCTTATCCGGTTATAAATCGCCGTTTCATTGACGCATAATATGCATCACCCGCAGGTTACACTACCACGCATACTATAATCGCCAACTATGCTCAAAAACTATATCGTTATTGCAGTACGCCATTTGTCACGTCACAAGCTGTTTTCCCTGATCAATGTTCTTTGCCTGGCTGTTGGTATTACTTTTTCGTTGTTGATCTGGAATTATATCACCGGGGAAAAACAGGTAAACCTGTCACTAAGGAATCCCGGCAATCAATACCTGATTAAAAGCAACTGGAAAGTCAAAGACATGGGCATGCCGATAACGACAGCGGCTCCACTGGCGAAGGCACTTAAGGATGAATATCCCGGCCTTGTGAATAACTACTATCGGTTTAACCCGGTTACTAATGTTGTTTCGGCTGGAGATAAACACTTTAAACAAAATATTTCCATCTGCGATACGAGTCTCATTTCGATGTATGGCTTCAAACTATTACATGGTAACCCGGCGGCCGCCTTTAAGAACAACAGTTCTGCAGTGATCACCGGGCGGCTGGCCAAAAAATTATTTGGTACAACCGATGCTATCGATAAAACTATAACGGTCACGACCACTACTTCCGGAAAGCAGGACTATCTTGTTTCTGCTGTACTCGATAGCATGCCATACAATACGGTTAACCAGATAATAGACAAAGAAGGTTATGATGTGTTTGTGTCCTTTGAAGGTAACCGCTTTTTTGGTGACCAGGCATATATTGAAGATTGGTCCAATATCTTTATCATCGGGATGCTGGAACTGAAACCCGGGGTCACCCCTGATCAGTTAGCAGGTCCGATTAAAACGCTGTTGGCGCGTCACCTGCCGGATAACATAAAAGGACTACTGACTGTTGAGCTGGCCGGTCTGCCTGAATTTTACAGGAAGGACAATAATGGGGCGGTTGATCAGATGATCAGCACGCTTTCGCTGGTTGCCCTTTTTATCCTGATGATGGCAATCATCAACTTCATAAATATAAGTATAGGTACCTCTACTTACAGGCTCAAAGAAATAGGACTAAGAAAAGTGTTCGGCGGTGAAAGAAGACAACTGGTCATTCAGTATCTCGTTGAATCATTATTGCTTACTATGATCGCCGCTATTATCTCGCTTGGCTTACATGAACTTGTTCGTCCACTGTTCAACCAATTGCTGAGTGCAAACCTTAAATCCGTCAGTCAGTTCGGGTTTGATAATTTTAGTTGGTTGTTATTGTTTGTGGCAGGCCTGGGAATTACCGCAGGTCTTTATCCGGCTGTCATTCTCAGTGCCTCTGATATCATTCATTCCGTTAAAGGAAAGATGGATACCAGCCGGGGTGGATTGTTATTAAGAAAATCGCTGCTCATCGTACAGTTTACCCTGGCAATCTTCATTTTTATCAGTGCGCTGAACGTCTCAAAACAAGTCAGATACATTTTTAGCAAGGACCTGGGTTACGACAAGGAACAGCTGATGATATTAACTGCGTTTCCGAAGCAGTGGGATTCTGCAGGCGTATTAAAAATGGAATCTATCCGGGACGGATTGGCTCAAATACCCGCTGTGCAAGCCGCTTCCATATCGTTTGAGGTGCCAGATCGGTTGCCGCCGGTTTCAACAGATATACTTCCCGCAGGAGCAACAAGTGATAAGCCGGTTGTTATTCCTACCGTTAGTGCTGATCAATTCTATGCCTCGACCTTCGGATTGCAAATGAAAGAAGGCAACTTTCTCCAGAATAAGAATGGTACTGCAACAGAATCAGAGATTGTTTTAAATGACGCAGCTGTTAAGGCACTGAGCCTGAAATCCCCGGTTGGTTCGATTGTAACAATGCCCGGTGGGTTTAATTTCAAAGTAGCGGGGGTTGTGAAAGACTTCAACTTTTCTTCATTCCAGCAGCAGATCGGTCCCCTTGCTTTTATTCCGTCAAGACTTACGCGGAGTTACCGATACCTCACTCTGAAGTTGAAGACTAATGACATGGTCAAAGCAGTCAATGAGGTTAAAATGAAATGGTCGGAATTTTCACCGGGCTCGCCTTTCGAATATACTTTTATGGATGATAAATTTCGTTCACTCTATGAATCGGAATTGAAGCTCAGCCGTGCAGCAAGACTCGCAACAGTGCTCAACCTGTTTATCGTTTTCATGGGCGTGTTTGGCATTGTTGCCTTTACACTGTCGAGACGAACAAAAGAAATAGCTGTTAGAAAAGTGCTTGGCGCAGAGGTAAGAAATATCATCTTTCTTTTCATCAGGGATTATGCGGTATTGATCATCATTGCAAATATTATTGCATGGCCACTGGCTTTTGTTACCACCAATAACTGGTTGCAGAATTACAGTTACCGCATGAACCATGACATCGTTCCCTATATAACTGTTGGGACCATAGTAACGCTCGCAACCTTTTTGTTTATCACAGCGCAATGTTTTAAAACGGCAATTACAAACCCGGTAAAGAATTTAAGGTCCGAATAGCGAAGTCTGCGGCCTGGTAAGATGCACCCGGTCAGCCAGGATCACATCATCGGTAATTCTTTCGGATAGAATGCCGGCACAGAAATCACTTTTTTTTTAAAAAAATAGGTAACGTACTAATAAATTAGTTTGTCTACTAATGAATTAGTAGTTATATTGCATCAAACATTCGGGAATGCAAAAACTGGCAAAACGGGAAGAACAGATCATGCAGGTTTACTGGGACTTGAAAAAGGCATTTATCCGTGATATCATCCCTCATTTACCTGAACCCAAACCTCATTATAACAGCGTGGCTACGATGGTGAAGATCCTCGAAGAAAAGGGATTTCTTGATCATGAATCTGTTGGAAACATATACTGTTATTTTCCCGTCATCAGTCGTGAGGAATATCAGAAGTATGCCATGAAAGATATAGTCAGTCAATATTTTGATAACTCTTATCCACGTATGCTGGCTTTTTTTGCGAAAGAGCAAAACCTTAGCGAAAAGGAAATGGCTGAAATCCTGGAAATCATAAAATCCAAAAAGAAATGACGCCTTATATACTACATGTCAGTATCATATTAGCGGGATGCCTTGCATTTTATAAGGTCCTCCTGCAGCGCGAAACATTTTTCAGGCTCAACCGGGTGATACTGCTGTTATGCTTGCTTCTGGCTTTTACTTTGCCCCTTATACCTGTACCACAGGAATGGAGCTTTCAAAAGGCTGCGATTACCGATGTTATCAACGGTGACGGAGCTGAAGCACTTGTGCAGGATAAGGAAGATGCAGTGGTACCGGTAGTTATCAATAAGGAATCTTCCACAGTTGCAGTTGGCCAGGAGCTGCCGGATGAGGCATTCGATTTTTCCAGGTTAACGAAATGGTTGCTCTATTTTTACTGGTTTGGCGTTGCGGCATTTGCGCTTAACTTTTTGATCCAGATCGCTACTTTGCTGTACCGTGCTTATTCACGGCCGGTTATTGTGGATGGCCCATTTCGGATCGTTGAACTTGCTGGCGATAGCGCTCCATGCTCATTTGGCAATAACATATTTATCAATCCTGAAAAATATGACTGGGAGACTTATAACCAGATCTTATTGCACGAAAAAGTACATATTCAGCAGGGACACAGCCTCGATATTATTCTTGCAGAGATCGTACTGATATTTCAATGGTTTAATCCTTTTGCATGGTTATACCGTAAGGAACTCGAATGCAATCTTGAGTTTTTAACCGACAACAAATTGCTTTACGAAAAAGGAGTTGAAAAATCATCTTACCAGGTAAGCCTGTTGAAGGTATCTGCTCCGCATTTTCCGCTAAGTCTTACAACGAACTATAATCAATCACTACTTAAAAAAAGATTAGTCATGATGAACGCCAAACGATCCAATATTCATACCACCTGGAAATATTTTTTCCTTTTACCACTTGTATTGTTATTTGTAAGTGTGCTTAACAAACCTGTTGTTTATGGCCAGTCGAAAGACATCTCCACAGGTAAAACAAAAAATAACAGCGATAACAGAAATTACAATGGAAACATGGATACACAGGGATCCTGGTTTGCAACAATCAAGGGCGAGAAAGTTTCCGTTCAGTTTAAGAATGATGATGAGGGTAACAGTTCGTTTAACAGCAATACTTTTCCCTTAAGCGCTTTTAAGGATATTAATACTGCCAGGTCATTTACGATTACAAGGGATGCCGGCTCGATGGTATTGAATGGCAGGTTTGAAGGAGAGCAGGGGATGGGCCAATACAAGTTCACTGGTAACAAAGACTTTGCTGCTTATCTTAGTAAAGAAGGTGTTCGTGATACGGATGAGGAAGACCTGATGGTATACTTCTTTGTGGATGTTAATAAATCTTATCTGCAGATGTTGAAGGCATCGGGTTATACTAACCTGCAAAAAAATGACCTGGTGCCGCTGGCCGCCATGCAAATTGATGCTGCATATATCAAGTCAATTAAAGGAAATGGATTTCCAGATATTTCTGTCCGGGATCTTATTCCTTTTAAAGCGCTGAATATTACCGCTGATTATATCCAGGATATTCGCAAAGCAGGTTATCCAAACGTAACCGCGAACCAGTTGATCAGTTTTAAGGGCCAGGGAATCGATGCGAAATATATCGCCGACGTTCGTTCGGCAAGCAAAGCCGATAAAGCAGAAAAGGTAGAGAGAGCAGAAAAAGCAGAGAAAGCAGAGAAAGCAAAAAATGCGGAGAAAGCAGAAAAACCAGAAAAAACTGAAAAACCAGAAAAGGTAGTAAAGGGCGATAAGGGAGAAAAAGGGACCAAGGGTGAAAAGGGAGAAAAAGGGACCAAAGGTGAAAAGGGTAGTAAGGCAACTGCGGCTTACAATGATGATGGAGATAACAACAATGATGAAAGTGGAAATGATGCCAATTATATCATCAGCTATAAAGCGCTGAATATAGATGCTGCATATGTACGTTCGATCAGGGATGCGGGCTACCCCGATATTTCAAAAAATAACATCATCGCCATGAAATCGCAGGGTATAACAGGTGACTATATAAAGAACCTGAAATCCAGCGGTTTTCCTGACATAAGTGCCTCAAATGTGATTGCGATGAAGTCCCAGGATATCACTCCTGATTTTGCCAAAAGTTTCCAGGCAGTTGGCTTCTCTGATATTTCAGCGTCTAACCTGATAGCCATGAAAAGTCTTGGCATTACCCCCGAATATGTAAAAGGGTTCAAAGATGCAGGCTTTACTCAGCTGACGCCCAACCAGGTCATTTCGATGAAGTCGCAAAATATCACTCCAGCTATGGTGAAGGAATACCAGGCATTGGGCTTTACAAAAGTATCAGTTAATGATGTGGTCAGTGCAAGCGCAACGGGAACAACTCCAAAGTTTATTGCAAGTATGAAGAGTAAAGGCCACAACCTCAAGAGTATTGATAAATATGTTCAATTGAAGGTGGCAATAGATTAGAAGCCTCTTTATTTTTCAGTCAGGTCGTTACATCTTATCGTTATGTACTACACTGGTCTTTGTTTCTGTGATTTTGTTCTCTGATAAGGTGTTGTTGAAGGGAGCTACGTCCTGCATAGTACGTGATGGATATTTCTTCACATCAAATTTGCCGGTCCAATCCGCGTTTTTGCTGTCGCCTACCAGGATTCCCGTAGTGCAGTTGGTAATTTGATTGTTTCTGATGGTGCAATCACTTGCAGCTACATAAAAGCCAATCTCAGTTTCGCCCTTTGACATGCCATACATCAGCCTTATTCCTGTTGGTAAACCGGTAAGTATGTTATTGGTGACTATGTGTTTAGTTCCATTGATCCTGATTCCGCCACTACCGTTCTTTATGGTGTTACTATCTATCTTACAGCTATGTCCGCCTCGCATCACAAGCTCGCCCTGGCAGTTTTCAAACAGATTGTTTATGTAACTATTCCCTGAGCTCTTGTTACTGATCACTTCAGGTTCGCCATTGCAAGCCTTAAACGTATTATCACGAACCGTTACATAGGAGTATTGTGTACCGAGCAAAACAGGGTCCTGGCCTACTTGTATACATTCACCACCATTGCCATTCGACCAGCTTACTTTACTTTTCTCTTTAAATTCGTTGTGATCTATAAGAGTTCGCAATGGTATTTCATCTTTGGTTATTTTCACCTGGACTTCCTGGTTGTCCATGTTCGCTGTAAATCTGCAATGATCTACCCGGTTACTTTCCCCTTTTCCAGAGATGACAACCATTGGGGTAAACTGCATTTTTGTGCTGTTCTGCAAGAAGGAGCAATCTGTTATCCGGCAGTGTTTGGTTGATTTCAGTTCAAGCAATACACCATTGCCATCCGGATTTTTAATTTGATTACATCCGGTAAAACTCATTCCGGCAATTTCTGTGTATGATCCTGTAAGAACAAAGACCGGTTTGTTTACATCACCGGAGAATACCACCTTTCCTGGCGTCTCTGCCTCGATAAAAATGGGTCTTCCTTTTTCGCCATTTGTATTACTACCAGCTGCCAGCCGTTGTACTGGCCGTTAATAATAACGATCCTATCACCGGGGACAACTTTTTCTGCAGCCGCGGCAAATTCGGCGGCGGTGGAAACCTTATAAACTTTAGCAAACAGCAGTGTCGGAAGACAAAGGAGTAAAATGATTTGCAGGATCCTGGCTTTCGCTATCATACGCAGATTGATTTAAGTTTTGCGGAATTCTCTTCGAAGAACAGGACGGGAATGTACGGATAAAATGAATAGTTCGACATGATTGCAAGCAAACAGGTTTATGCAATAACCAGCCGTTTTTGCGGGGTCGGCCTGGAAAGGTCAATCCCCGGATTTTAAGTATACTTTCCGGCATTTTTTGTTAATTTGAAGCGTGTTGTCTTCACTCTAATGATTGTATATGATACCGACTGAGGTTACCGAAAAGTTTTCACTTTTACTGCAGGATAAAAGATCACCTGATGGCTACAAAATATACATATCTGAAAAGCTCAGTCAGAACGGACCAACAGTTTTTTTTGAATTGATGGATAGCGAGACCTCCGACGCCCAGGAGAAACCAGGGCAGACATATTTGTTCAGGATCACAAAAGCCGGGTCTGTAAACGATATAACTATGTCTTTAGCTGATCTTGAGTCACAAAGTTTTACAGATCTTCAACAGGCCATTGAAACCGGGCTTCATATTCCTGCCTGAGATAAAACTTGCTTAATGAAAAAATATCTATTGGTCGCCTGCCTGGTTATGTCGTTAATAAGCCCGGCCCATACGCAACCTTCTGCATGGAAAGGCAAGAAATCGGCAGTGGTCCTCAGTTACGACGACGCGTTAAATGTTCATTTAGATAAAGTAATCCCGTTGCTGGACTCACTAAAGTTGAAGGGAACCTTCTACCTGAGCGGCTATTTCCCGGGTTGCCGGGATAGAGTTAAGGACTGGAGACTGGCAGCCGGCCATGGTCATGAGTTAGGAAATCATACATTGTTCCATCCATGCCTTGGCAATATCCCGGGCAGGGAGTGGGTCAACGCTGAACGTAAGATGGAAAATTATTCTCTGTCGGGGATGAGTGAAGAAATCAAGATGAACAATATCCTGCTTAATGCCATCGATGGAAAAACTAAAAGAACATTTGCATATCCATGTGGTGATACCAGGATCAATGATTCTTTATACCTGGATATGAAAGATTTTGTTGCGGCGCGGGGAACCAAACCGGGTCCTACTGATATCATGCAGGTTGATATCACTGACATAACCTGTACTTCAATAATGAATCATTCAGGCAGTGAGCTCATCGACCTCGTAAAAAAGACAATGACACAGGGCGGCTTACTGGTTTTTCTTTTTCATGGAGTGGGAGGAGAGCATAATATCAATGTTTCTGAACAAGCGCACCGGGAGTTGGCGATGTTTCTTAAGCAACATCAAAAAGAAATATGGATCGCACCTATGTTTGAAGTGGCTGAACATGTAAAAGATTACCAGCAAAATCATAAATCACCCTCACTATGGAAATGAAAACCTTTTCAGGCCTGCTTTACTGCAATAAATGAAAGCATCGGCCGGATTGTTATAACAGGGAAAGCCTGGCTGGAAAATAAAAGCCCGGTCATTGCGAATGTGATGACCGGGCTTTTTGAAATTGCACGCTACCAAAAAGGCTGCGTGTTACAATGACTCTGAATTGTTGCAGGCGTTCTCCGACGTTACTTCCTCATTACATTAGTCAACGTATTTACTATGGTTTGAACGATTGTTAAAATTGAGACTGATCACTGCATCCCCGACTTTTTTACCGAGACCCTGACCTGCATTAACAGAGGATGGATAATGTATACCTGCTAAGACCCTTGAATACCCGGCTTCTTTCGAATATTCTTCGAAGGAATTAAATGTGCGGGATCCATACATATGGTCATAGGTATGATCAGTAAACCTGAGATTTTTGCCAAACAGGTTTTCCATTACCCTGGCCGAAGCTGCAGAGACAAGCGCATGTGCTGCAGGATATTCAGGATGAGCCGGAGTTCCAATTACAGAGTTCCACTGGGGATGATTTAACACTGTCCTGATATAAGAAATGGGCCTCATCGTATTGTACGTATATTTTGCTTTGAGCACTGTAACAAGCGCATCATTAAGAGCAAATCCATGCTTCACATAAGCAAGTCCCGCTTCGTTAAGATTAAACTTCTTCAGAACGATCAGTTGATTGAGTATGCCGGTTGCATGTGCGGGCACATTGTAGTTCACCGGCAAATCTCCCCAGAACCTTGTTATAATGGTGTCTTCACGACTCAGACCTAAAGACAGGTTATATAAAGCAAGCGCCTGTTTGTAATATTCGGAATCAGGATGTTCTGAATATTGCATCGGGGCTGGTGCAACAGCCAACCCGGGTACACCTGGAGTAAAAGCACGGTTTGATCCCCAGCCCGGATGAATAGGCGCGCTAAGTGCCGGAGGCGTTGGGATCCACATACCAGGCCCGGTTGGCGGAATATATGAAGGTGAAGTAACATGAAGATAAGCTTCATGACCGCCGTCCGTTTTGGACCAATCGAAAATAGCAGCTGCCAGCTTTTTTCCGAATAGTTCTGATTCCTCAATGCTTTTGTTTCCTGCACCTGCACGAAACCTCGCTTTGTAAACCGCCTCGAGGGAATCAATTGTATTCACGTTGGCGGGCGACGTGTTTGCAAACAAGGATCTTGTAATCGTTGCCATGGCACTGTTTACAGAAGCCGGTGGATAAAAGGAATGTCTGTTGGCTTGTGGCAATAATGCTTTTAAAGCAATGCCGCCATTTAACTGACTGGAAAGGGAAGTGGCATCCGGGATGCCGGGTATCAGTGATTCATATAGCGTCAAGCCAGCGTAAGCGAATGACCGGCCGGAAACTACAGAATTAAAACCAGGCGTACTCATGGTAAGCCTCATTTGAAGTTTCATCCATTCTATGGCTACATCCGACTTGTGTTCTTGGACGGGTCGTGGGAATGGATCATTTTTTTTGCACGAAAGAAACACAAGACATACGCAGATCACTAATGATCCGGTTAGGAAAATCTTTTTCATGATAAGTGTTTAAATGACTGGATAAGGTTGTTTTACGGGGAGCAAAATTAACAGCATGAATGATTTTTGCCTTTGCCTTGCGGGCCAGAAAATTGACTAATCGGTCCAATATGTGTCTGTGGATGTCTGATGCTTAAATTACCGATCGATGATTTGTTATATCGATGAGGTAATATCGATCTGTCGTTTCTCTGATTAATGTCGGAATTACGGAATTGATTTGTTATTCAGTCTAACCTGATAATAAATTAGCGTGATGTCAAAATGTCTGTGAGTAGTCTCGGACAATGATGTGTTGAATGGGGTGTAGCAACTAACTGTCGTTCGTAACATTAATGTGATAACAACGAGTTGCCCGAAGTGGAAATCAGAGAAGAGCTTAACGCAAAAAAAGAACAAAAGACGTGACGGCGGATTGCAATCCATATAGTAAATCCGCCAGTTCCCCCATTGTTTTGTGCAAACTATCCATTAGTCCTTGTTTGTAAGAAACCTTTATTGTTATTTTACATCATCAACAACGGATGAAGGAACCGGAGATAAATGAGGACCGTTACTGATAAAAATCAATAAATTCAATAATTAAGATATTATAAGATTCAAAAGTACCGGAGGAGTAACCCGGAATCTTCAAGATTAAGTTTTCTCATAAGCAGTTAGTTTTGGTTTAATCCCCTTTATTCTTATCGGGGATTTTTTTTTATGTTGTTCTGCTTAAAAATAATGCGCGATTTTTTCCAGTTCAGTCTGGATTTCGTTTTGTTTTTTTTCACCGGCTAACAGAAAAGAATTTTTCGTAGTATTTAATTTTTCTTTGATGAGATTGATTTCGGATGTTGCCTGGTTGATCTCTTTTTTCAGTTCGTTGAGTTTGATGGTAAGTGCCTGCAGTTCCTGCACTTTCTTATCAATCAGCTGTTCCTTCTGTCTTACTTCCTTTTGATATTGTAAAGAATGCGCACCCTGGAAGGCATTCAGATCGCGGCCGATCACATTGAGATATTCCTGGCCGGTACTTAATAACTTTTCCTTGGTTAAACCACTGCTTTTAAGAATATTAAAAGCAGTCCGGTATTTGATCGCCTCGTCGGCAATGTCATCAATGTCAATTTTGCTATCTATAAATTCTTTGTAATCCGTGCCCTGAAACAGTGGGTTTTTGGCATTTGCTTCCGCTATCAGTCTTTCAAAATATTCTTCATGTTCAGGCATAGGGCCGGTGATCGTTCCGTCCTGCGAATAAACAGGTACCTGCTTAAGAGCCTGGGTAGGACCAGTGGATCCTGTCACGAGCGGATGCACTGTATTGTCAGGCAATGGCTGGTTCGCCGGAGTGCCGGGATTCACCGGATTAGGGCCACCGGCAGGGCTTACCGGCGTCTGTTGCGTTGGCTGTGTAGGGTTTCCAGTGGCCTGGCCAGGTACCTGCGCAGGTTGACCGGGCTTACCGGCAGCCGGGTTAGTATTGGAACCTGTGTTAGCAGCAACCGCTTTCTTCTTCTCCTCCTCATCAAAATCAATGAACGGAGTTAATAACTGCTTAAGGAAACTCATAACTGGTTATTTATTCAGAGTCAGCAAAAACCCGATGGTAAAATTGGCATCCCAGTCAAATACAAACGTATCTGTTTTTGTGGCATCAACGATGCCTTTGTAAATGTTCAGTCCGGATGCCATTCTTTTATCGGTCGGTTTATAACTTTCGGGAGATTTGAGCACAGTATATCTTTCTTCGCCCTTGCGATGTTGTTTCGCCATCATGAAGGGTACGCCACCGATGATAAATCCAACATTTCGTTTATTCTCCGGTATACGACCAGCCTTGCTTTTAACGTCGTTGTATACTGTTTCATCCGTGATCCCTTTTTCAAAATATTTTGAGCCCGATAGTTCAAGGGGTTTCAACCTGCCGCTTTCTTCCCATGAAACTTTTGTATTTCCTGAGCCGATGTCCACCAGGAAGGAGTTATCCGCAAATGGTGGTGGTACAGTTGCCCTGAATGCAAAGATGGCTTCCTGCTCAGGTGTAACATTGTTTACCACATAACCTGTTTTTTTCAACTCATCACTGATGATTTTTGTTTTGGGTTCTTTCTGTGCCCCCGAAGAGATTACAAAATGCATATTGTTCTTGGCTACGCCTTTATCAAACATCTTCGACAGGTATTTTCGCAAACCTGAACGGATATCCTCCGTAGTTGCAAGTCCCTCATAGGTCAGCGACTCACCGAAATCTTTGGAGACAATCTCCCAGCGTTTTTGATCATCCATGTTTATCACAAAGGAATTAAAGCCTGTTGCCCCCACTTCAACAACACCTTTTAAAGTGCCGTTTACCGGCTTTTCAGGGATGTAATTAAATTCTCTTTCGGTTGATTTGGCCTCAGCGGGTGTGGCTTTGGTAGTGTCGGCTGGTGCGGTGGTTTTGTCACGTTCTGGTTGAGTGGTCGAATACTCATTGCTTTCAGGAACACCCGGGCCGGCGGTCTTGGGCCTGAAGGCCAGATAAGCCAGAACAGCTATTATTACAAGGACCACAAGTATGCCTGCAGGTTTCAGTTTCATGATTTTATGTTTTTTATTGTGTTAGCTAATTATGCAATTTTATTGGCCATGGTCACAATGACCACTCTGCCTCCTTCCTCGCCTGACAATAATAATTTCTTTCCGTCGGTTATATCAACCATTGTTCCAACAGGTATGTCTTTGTTTTCAGTCAGATCCTTCAATGTGGAAAGTTGCTGATTAACAAATACCCACCTGTCCTGGTGGAAAGTAAAATAGCCCACCGGTATTTTTTGACTGGCGGTGAGTTTTTCATTTCTTGTTATGTTCCGGTTGACATGCCATTGGAAAAGGTACTGGTTATGGTAGACCATCAACCGGTGATTTTCCGGCTTCCACACATTTGGTTTGAATTGGTAGTAAAGATCAAGTACCGGCAAGGTACCTTTTACCGGCGTTCCGCAAAAAGGGCATTTGGGTGCTGCAGTGTTGTCAAAAACAAACCATTCCTGCTCGCATTTTTTATTACTGCAGGGTTGCATCAGGTCAGTCGTCTTCAGCAATGCATGTTCCCAGGTATCGGCGTTAGGACGTAAGTTTGGATTATGCAGGCCGGTAACAAAAGCCTGGTTGAAAAGCGCGCTCAGATATGGGCCCGTAATAGTGTAAGGAAGTTTATTTACATCAGCCCATGGAAGCGCCCATTTAGAAACCTGGTCAGCCTTTGGCCGGTTAGACTTATCTGTCGGGTGTTCAATGAAAACTGCTTTTTCCCCCATCGACAAAAGATCATCCTGTTCTGCATCCAGTGAGTGGACCTTTCCTCCCTTCAGCGGATGCCTGTACAACAGGTACATATATATCATAACGGCAAGAGCATGAAGATCAGTAGTACGATTAGCATGTTTTCGATTGGGATCACGGATATCCAGGTGTTTTGTTGCCAGTACTTCAGGTGCAATAAAATCAGCGGTGCCAATCACATCAGGAGGATATAATCCCGGCACAACAAGTCCATCGATATCAATAATTGTTGCTGAACGGCTGACGGGATCAACCAATACATTTTTATAGGAAAGATCCGAGTGTGCCAGGCCCGCAGAATGTAAGCGTTTAACACCTCTCGCGATCCTGACATTAATTTGAAAATAACTCAGCCAGTTGCCAAGTTCCGTTTCATCGAGACTTAACGGAAACTGTTTATGCCTGAATTTCGCGGAAGCAAACCACAACCCCTGCTTCTCTTTTCCTTTTATTCCATCACTGGCGGCATAGCCCTTTTTGAAAAAAAAGTTTTTATTATAGGTAGGCACGATGAGGCCGACTTTGTTATCGACTTCAACCATATCAAATGGCCAGCAATAAAGCTCTTTATAATAGGCTCCACCTTCGCGGTTAAAGAAGCTGTCATAATACTGGGTCACAATTTTTTTCAGCCGTTCCTTCGAATTGAAGTCCTGCTTGTCCCTGTAAAACGCTACAACAAAGGTCCGGTCTTTTCCAAAGTACACATCTTTCATTCCACCGCGCATGGGCTCACCATTATCTACATACTGGTACTCCTTACCAGGATTGATCACAGAATGTACTGTTCTGATGTTTGTACCGGAAGATTTGCTGATGTTATTTGCGTAATTCACATAAAAGATTTTGTGACATCGACCTGCTGTTCAACAAAATTAGAAAACAATGGCTAGTGTTCTGTCATCATGATTACCCGGGCTCCAGAAATCCATCCATCTGGAAAACTCCTGAACGATATCCGGATTGTCTTTATCAAGCGTTACCGAAACCTTGTCTTCATTTTTGCCGCCGAGATCTGCTAAAAATTCCTGCCATTTTTTGACATCAGCCAATGAATTTTCAACAACGAATTTGGGATCATAAATTCCGTCTGACATCATTATGAGGTAAGAAAAATCGTCAAGCAGCTTAAATGAAAACCTGGTGGCAAACTTATCGCTTCTGAATATCTCGGGCATTGTGATAAATCTCGTTCCGCCACCGAATTCACCTACGTCTATCCAGTTCAGCGAAATGACTTCGGTCTTGTCTTTGTTGATTACGGCTATAGGACAGTCCCCAACGCCAAACGATAAAAAGGCAAACCCTTCGGTATATTTTTTTACAAGGGTAAATACAAGCGTGGCGCTAAGATCTTTCAGTGCTAGCTTATTGGCAGCAGCAAATTCCTCTAATTTTTTATGCGCCTGGAACACTGCTTTGCCAAGATTGTTGTAAACGAGCCGGTTTATCTTAACTGCTACATCGTCACCGGAATTATTTTTAAACTGCGGAATCAGGTTATCTAATTCCTTCATGTTTATGATTGTGTCCTGTTCCCTGAAAAAATCCACAATGGTATTGCATGCGATGGCGGAACCTTTGCGTGATGCTTTCGCGCTTCCGGCACCATCGGAAACAACAACAATATTCCAGCCGTTTTCAAGCTCAGCGAAAGCAAAATCATCTTCCCGGAAAGAACCAACATTTGCATGTGACCTCCCACGTTTTGAAGAGACCAATAAGTGCAGTGGGCCGAGGCGCGTAAATACTGTTACATCATCTTCTTTCCACCACGGATCCGTCTTATCGCTGTCAATTGTCTTCCATAAACTCCTTGGATCAGGATTGATGATGAGGTTAATTACTTTCTCACCAAAGGGTTGCTCCGGAGGCTGGCCTGCGATCTTAAATTTGAATATGATTTTATGATCCCCACTCAGGGGCGGAACGCCGGTTATTAATTTTAATGTCGGATCGTATCTCAGCCCCAGTTTGTCGAGGCCTTCAAATTCGAATTCTGAAATATCCTTCCAGTTTAACAAGTCAAAGTCAAAACGTGCTTCGTATGGTTTTCCTACTGTGCCATTAGGAATACGAACCGGCTGCTGCCTGATATCAGCTATCCTGTTTTCCATTTTCCACTTTGCCATGAGCTGATCCTGATTTTGTATAATGGTGGAAATTGACCTGAGGTTGTTTTCATCCTCTACAAATCGATCCAGCAACTGCTTCCTGTTTGCAGGGACCTGGATATTATTATTTTTTAACAGTGTAGTTACCAACTGCGTAGCATCACTCATCCCATCGGTTTTGTAAAAAACAATATGATTCAGCCGGAATACAGAACGGATCAGACAACGATATTCAGTTCAGAGGGCGGTGGTGGAAGTTCACCGATCCCAGTCACCTCTTTGCCGGCATCTTCAACCTTCGTGGAGGTAACACCGATAGAAGCACTGACCCAGGTGAAGAACTTAGCTATACTTTGACTATCTGCCGTATCAAGGGTCACGACATTTTCAGTAATTTGTTTGAGAAGATTAGCATCCGCTCCGGGACCAGCGGCGCAGGCGACTGTAAAAGCAACTTTGCGCTTTTTATATTCTTCCAATCCGCTTTGCCAGTCATCTGTTGGTATACCGTCAGTCATGATAAAGACCAGTGGTTTCCAGTCACCTTTTTGCTCGGGGGTGGTTTTGACAACCTCCGAGTCAATAGACTTCGAAACATTCTTCAATGCTTCACCAAGGCAGGTTGTGCCCGAAGCTTTGATATCTACCATTTGGAAAGATGCAAGGTCTGTAAGCGGAACCACCTGCCTCGCTTCACTATCAAATGTAATAATACTGATATAAGCGGTTTCAATAGCCTGTGGGTTCTGACGTAGGGAACTGATCATTACCTGTACTCCATTTTTAACAGCTTCGATCGGTTCGCCGGTCATAGAACCTGACGTGTCTAATAGCAGGTAAACAGGTAATCTTCTCATGATGAATTTGTTTGTTGATTGTTTTTGGAAAAAATAAATATACAGAAAAGCTATGCAATTCACATACCGTTGCAATAGTTTAGCATATAGTTCGCTCTTCCAACAACAAATTCATTAGAATTTCACGGGAGATTGCTGTTCAAACAGTTATTTGATTATCATACCGGGTCTTATGTTGATCATCAGATAGGCCCAGTTATTACTGTGGTTGGGATTGGTTACATTTTTTACTTCTGCAGTGGTGAGACTGTTTGTGCTAAAATAATGACTATAGCCCAGCTCGAGCTGAATGATCCCGGTAAGTGCATAATTCAGAACGAAGTCGAGCTCTGTACCGAAATTTCTTTTCATCAACTTTTTGTTTTGGTCGTACACTGCACTGGCACTGAAGAATTGGTGAATGTCGGCGTTGAGTTTTAATTTTTGATTAGCCTGGTAAGAAGATTTTAAATAGTAGTCCTGCAACCCTTTGTTGCCAAAAGTATTGGCAGCATAGTAATAATCCATCAGTCCCCAGAATTTGTGAGGAGTACCGTATAAAGGATCAAAGGCATGCGAAGTAGATCCTGATTTGCCACCAGATGTAAAGTCAGCGCCCGGGCCGGCAGAAAATCTTTTATCAAACTTATATAACATGCTGGCGGATAACAGGGTGGCCGATAAAGCCTGGTTATCGGACGTTTTTCCTCCCTGGTAATACGCGGCACCGGTAAGCGATATGCGATTGAAAACATTTGTAAAATAAAGGCCGGTGGTGAATCTCGACCAGCTGCCTTTGCTCCAGACTTTATTTTTAACTGAATCGAGGGTGTATTTATTGAACTGATCACTGAAAAATAAGGCTGAAACAGCGCCTGCAGGAAGTTTGCGGGATACATGCATATATTCAAAACTCTTGTACATGCTGCCGCCATTTGTATTGGTGGGATAATTGCCGGGAGATGTGGCATTGTAGATGGTGCCACTGCTGTTTTCTTTGTTCTGATTGAAAGCAACACCGCCCTGGGCTTCCCATTTACCCCGGGTATATTTAACAATAGCAGCATCATGATGCCTGGCTTGCTGCAGCCAGTCAAGGTTTCCAACCAGCCGGTGGTCATCAAGGATAAGTTCCTGGCGCCCGATCTTCAATTCCAGTTGCTCTTTTTTGTTGGTGGTATCGGTAAGGCTGATCTGTGCCCAGGCTTCGTGCAACATCAACCCATTATTATTTTGTGTCGTACTCCGGTTTATTGTTGATACATCCTGGCCCCAGACCCTCACATCCTGCACCACCACCCCAAATTTTAACCGATAGGTATTAAATCCCAAATTCAGCCGGGTGCGCTGTGAAATAAATCCCGCAGGATCGGCCTCCTTAGGAATCGGTGACCCCTGGCCATTCCGGTATTCACCCCTCGTCCGAAGCTGGCCAGTCACGCTGAACTGTGCTACTGAATAAAAGGATGACAATAGCGTTAGCAGCAAACAGTAAATGAAAGCAGTTTGATTTCTCATGTTGGTTTTTTTCTGAGTGGAAGGCGGAGATTCATTATTCAACAACATCTGCGGCACTGACATCGATGTAAACGAGGCCATTTTCAATTTTGACGGGATAAGTCTGAATAGCACACTCATCACCGCTTAAACATTCACCGGTAACCAGTGAAAAGGTTTTTTTGTGAAACGGGCAGGCAACCTTTGGTTCATCGCCGCGCGTACCGATCATTCCCCGGCTTAGCGCCATTTGTTTCTTATGCGGACATTCATTTTGCGTGGCATACCATTTGTCGGGCCTGGGAAAATAGAAAAGTGCGATCTGTGTATTTTTATATTTGACACAGACACCTGCATTCAGCACCGCATCCTCAACGCGGCATGCAGCAAACCATCGGGCTTCATTTAATAATAAGGCTTCACTGTTGTGATTCATCAATATATTGTTTTGTTCCTGGAACCGGTACCTGGTATGTAGGTACCGGGATTGAAATGAATTGGTGTTCGGAAGAAGTGAAAGATGCAGGACGCTATTTATCAACCGGGCTGTTTTGCCAGTCAGCAGGTTTCTTCTGATGGCGGAATTCAACGAACTGCACGGCAGGATCCTTTTCCTGGGGAGCATTCACGAAGTGGTTGAATCTTTTTCTTATCTCAGGGTTTTCAATGGCTGCTTTCCATTCGCATTCATAAGAATCAACCAGCAGTTGCATCTCAGCTTCCCATTTTTTACCCATGCCAAGGCTGTCATTCACCACTACATTGCGGAGGTAATCAATGCCGCCTTCCATTTTATTCAGCCATGGAGCCGTTCTTGTTAATGTATCAGCAGTGGAAATATAAAACATAAGAAAGCGGTCAATATACCGAATACAGGTTTCGCTATCGACATCTGAAGCAAGCAATACAGCATGTTGCGGATTGCTGCCGCCGTTGCCACATACATAAAGGTTCCAGCCTTTCTCAGTGGCTATGATACCAAAGTCCTTGCTTTTTGCTTCTGCGCATTCTCTTATGCAACCTGAAACACCGGACTTGATTTTATGCGGCGCACGCAAACCACGGTATCTTTCTTCGATCCTGATGGCATAACTAACGCTGTCGTGTAGCCCAAAACGGCACCAGGTTGAACCGACACAGCTCTTTACGGTTCGCAGCGCTTTACCATATGCATGTCCACTTTCAAAACCTGCAGCTATGAGTTCTGACCAGATTAAAGGCAGGTCGCTCACATGTGCGCCAAATAAGTCAATTCGTTGTCCCCCGGTAATTTTTGTATAAAGATTATATTTCTGAGCTACCTGCCCGATGACTATCAGTTTTTCCGGGGTGATCTCACCGCCTGGTATCCGCGGCACCACTGAATAAGTTCCACCTTTCTGGATGTTTGCAAGAAAACGGTCGTTGCTATCCTGCGACGCATCGCCCCCTTTCTTTAAGATCATTTCGTTCCACAAACTCGCGGTTATTGATGCAACAGCAGGTTTGCAGACCTCACATCCTTCGCCCTTCCCGAGTTTCGCAAGAATATCATCAAATGTTTTCAGCTGATGTATTTTAGCAAGATCAAATAGTTCCTGCCGGCTATAGGCAAAATGCTCGCAAAGAATATTACGTACATATTTACCCTGTTGTTTCATCGTATGCACCATCAGGTCCTTAACCATGGGTACACAACCCCCGCAACCGGTTCCTGCTTTCGTGCATTTTTTTATTGAGTCGATGCTTTCACATCCCTGGTCCGTTATTGCGCATGCAATCGCATTTTTTGTAACGCCTTCACAGCTGCAGATCACTGCATCATCTGGCAATCCTGCTACGCCGCTTCCGGCCGGTTTCTTATTGTCTGCCTGTGGAAACAAAAGCCCGGTAAGATCCTCTGGTAATAACATCCTGTTTTTACAATGCTGTAATAACATGTTATATTGGGAAGCTTCCCCAACCAATATTCCACCAAGTAAATATTTGCCGTCTGCCGTTATGTTTAGTCTCTTATAGATTCCATTCACTTTGTCTTCATACAACACTACCCTTACCTTATCGCCCGTAATAAAAGGATCTCCAAAACTCGCAACATCAATTCCAATTAATTTGAGTTTGGTACTCATGTCAAAGCCCTGGAACGACTTCAGACGGGTTGCAGGTTTCGGTCCGAATTTATTACAGATGTTGGCAACAAGGATCTCCGCCATGTCATAGCCGGGGGCAACCAGTCCATATATCATATCCTTATGAAGCGCACATTCGCCGATTGCAAAAACGGCGGCATCGCTTGTTTGCAAATGATCATCGATAACTATACCACCGCGCGGTCCTGTTGGCAGGCCACATGCTACAGCAAGTTCATCCCTTGGTTTGATCCCTGCGGAAATGACCAGCATATCGATACCGAGTTCACTTTCATCTGCGAACTGCAGTCCCGTTACATTTTCGTCACCCAGCACCTGGTAGGTGTGTTTGAGTGTATGAACACTAAGACCCAGCGCATTCATTTTTGTGCGTAGTATGGCTGCACCTGCATCATCCAGTTGTCTTGGCATTAACCTTGGGGCAAATTCAATCACGTGTGTTTTCTTTATCCCGAGGTCGAGCATGGCTTTCGCCGCTTCAAGCCCCAACAAACCTCCTCCCAGTACTGCCGCTTTCCTGGCAGTTTTGGCATAGTCCCTGATCAGGTCAAGGTCCTCGAGCGTCCGGTAAACAAACACTCCTTTTTTCTCCAGTCCGTGAATTGGTGGAACCATCGCAGACGAGCCGGTGGCAAACACCAGCAGATCATAAGCAATGGTAACTCCCTGGAAGCTCGTAACCGTTTTTACTTCCCGGTCAATTTTGACGATAGGATCACCAAGATGCAGGTCAATGTTATTTTCGTCATACCAGTTCTTGTCTGCCATTGAAAGATCACCCGCATCCTTACCCGCAAAATATTCACTCAGGTGGACCCTATCGTAAGCAGGGAGATATTCTTCGCCGAAAACAATGATTTGAAAACTACCGGGTGCACGGGCTACGATCTTCTCACAGAACTTGTAACCGACCATGCCATTTCCAATGACGACTATTTTCATAATAGAGTGTTTGTATGTGAAATGGCAAGCAATCGATGTATGCAAAAATTGCATAATATTATATTTCAAGCAAAGGTTGGAGGAGGTTGGGCAATTCGTAAGCGCCTTGGCAAATTATTACATGATAAATTTAAGGTTATTTGGAATAATTTTCCAAACTTTACCAGAATAATATTACATATATCTAATCTTTATATAATGATCGAGTCAAAACTATACCTTGTAGGCGCCGGACCAGGCGATCCTGAGCTTATCACTTTAAAGGCAATCCGTGTATTGGAGAAAGCAGATGTTGTTTTGTACGATGCGTTGGCCAATGAGGATTTGCTGGCTTACTGCAAAAATGCCAAAATCACAAGGTTTGTAGGTAAACGATATGGATGTCACGCATTAAGTCAACAGGAAATTAACTACCTCATTCTTGAGCATTGTGCACTCTATCCAAATGTGGTAAGACTGAAGGGTGGGGATCCTTTCATTTTTGGCCGCGCCCAGGAAGAGATCGATGCGGCCCGGAGCGTCGGCATAGCCGTTGAGATTGTGCCCGGTATTTCCAGTGCGCTTGCAGTGCCGGCCTCGCAGAATATTCCGCTTACCTGCCGGGGAGTGAATGAAAGTTTCTGGGTGGTTACAGGTACAAACCGCGACAACAAACTCTCGGGAGACATAAGATTGGCAGCCCAATCATCAGCAACTATAGTAATCCTGATGGCAATGAGTAAACTTGAAGCAATCTGTGATATATTTATAGAATATGGGAAAGGGGAAACACCGGCAGCGATTATCCAGGACGGAACCAAACAAGATGCGAAGATGGTTAAAGGCACTATTAAAGATATTGCCTTCAGAGCCGCCGCAGCGGGATTGCAAAATCCGGCAATTATCGTTTTTGGTGAGGTTGTAAATATTAATTCCGCAATGATCAACCATAATTTAATAGAAAAATCAATGCATAACACGGCACGGGAAACCGGGCAGGTGCTCGTTCAAATTGATAAATGAAGAAAGTAAAAGCAACGTTTGACAGGCAGCCCGAATTTGTTTATTCCAGGTGTATGCCTGAATGGTGGCCCGCCCTTGACGCGCAAAAACAAATAGTTCAGTTCAGAAAAGGCGAATTGATATTCAAAGAAGATGAGCCGGTGATGGGCGTTTATTTTGTGATAGATGGAGTAGTAAAGGTGCATAAACACTGGATAGAAGAGAAGGAATTAATTATCCGGTTTGCAAAAGCAAATGATATTATCGGGCACCGTGGACTTTCCTCTCACTCTCATGTATACCCGATTTCTGCGACAACCCTTACGAACGCAACGATTTGTTTTCTTGATTTGCCTTTTTTTTACTCAACACTTAAGGTGAATCCAAATTTCATGTTTGATTTCATGATGTTTTTTGCCGATGAACTGCGGCTATCGGAGCAAAGGATGCGGGATCTCGCCCACATGCCTGTCAAGGAACGTGTGATGAAAACTTTGTTAACGATTGAGAGCAAATTCGGTAAAAATGATCAAGGGTTTATCAGCTTCGATATCAGCAGGCAGGACATTGCTGCTTATACAGGGGCCGCATATGAAACTGTGTATAAACTGCTGGCGGACTTCACAAATTCCGGCCTGATAAAAACAGAAGGTAAAAGCATAGCAATCATCTCAGAATAATTCCGGGAGGGCGCCGTGCCTGTGTCCGGAAACTTTCCGCCAAATGCATTTCCCGGTCGCAATGGTCTTCTTGTCAAACCGTCGGCTCTTTTTGACAAGTTAAAAAGCTGTCAAAAATGTGTGATTTTTCGTTCGCCTGACCATTTTTTAGAAACTTGCTGTTTTAAGCCAGAAGAGCGAACTTTGGCATAATAGTTTTGTTACTTTGCTTGAGATAAACCGGGCTTATGCTGCGATTTTTAATATTTATTTTATTCGCTTCTCTTTCTTTGAAGCAGGTAGCTACCGGCTTGCAAATGCCCGTTTCGGAAGTATCAGAATTTTGTTCTCCCTGCGATGAAGGGGAAAAAGAAAAAGAGGGCAAATCTGGTGAGAAGAGCCAGAATGAAGATAAGTTCCAGGTTATAGCCTGGGAACTTTGCACTTTCGTTGGTTTAGGCGAAAGCAGGATGCCTGCCCTTAATCGAACCCCCTATCTGAGTTTTTTAGAACAGCCCAAAACACCTCCACCCAATTTTTTATAATCACTACCGCTTTTTGTTACCCCGATCCGGAAGCCACCCGGTTGCGGCGGGTAAGTAATCAAATTTTATAATGGATGCTGCGCAATGCGCTTATCGGTCCTGTGGATCAAAACGGTTGTTTCAGATGCCACGGGGATTCGAAATTCCTTAACTGATACCCACTAACAATTTTTTGTATGAAAGCAGTCAACATGCAAAATCTAAAATCAGATCTTTCTTCCGGTATAGTCGTTTTTTTGGTGGCGGTGCCACTATGTTTGGGCATAGCGCTGGCTTCAGGCGCCCCTTTTTTCAGCGGCCTCATAGCCGGAATTATAGGAGGCATTGTTATCGGCGCATTAAGTAATTCTCATTTAAGTGTAAGCGGACCCGCAGCAGGGTTAACCGCTATAGTTGTTGCTGGTATCTCCCAGGTCGGTTCGTTCAATGTTTTTCTTGCTGCAGTTGTGCTGGCGGGTATATTCCAACTGGTGCTGGGTTTCCTGAAGGCGGGAAGTATTGCAAACTATTTTCCAGGCAGTGTCATCAAAGGAATGTTAACAGCCATAGGAATTATCATTATCATTAAACAGCTGCCTTATGCGATCGGGTATGACGCGAGTCAGAACGTTTCAGATGCTGCTGCTGATAATTCTCCGGGATTCTTCGGCAACCTGGTTAGTGTTATTCAGAACATTCATCCTGGTGTAACGATAATCACTGTGGTCTCTCTGGCTACGCTCATTCTGTGGGACAAACCATTTATGAAACCCCTGAAAATTATACCTGGGGCGTTGGCCGCCGTATTGATCGCGGTTCTGCTAAACCTGATGTTTGCCGCTTTTTTCCCGTCACTGGCGCTGGATAACAGGTTTCTTGTACAGATACCTGTTGCGCAAAGTCTGAACGAGTTTGCGGCACTCTTCACCTTCCCTGACTTTTCAAGGGTTTTCTCAAAGGATGTGCTGCTCACCGGGGCAACTATTGCGGCGGTCGCTTCGATAGAAACGTTGTTGTGTATTGAAGCGGTCGATAAATTGGATCCACACCGGAGGATAACTGATCAGAACCGGGAGTTGAAGGCGCAGGGAGTCGGAAACATTGTTTCAGGGATGCTCGGTGGACTACCTATAACCAGTGTTATTGTACGTTCATCTGCAAACATAAATGCAGGAGCCAGAACGAAAATGTCCACCATCATCCATGGCACGCTGATACTTGCATGCTCCGCCCTGATTCCATGGGTGCTCAACAAAATCCCTTTAGGTGCACTCGCTGCGATCCTGCTTGTTACCGGGTACAAACTGGCGAAAATTTCGGTATTTAAATCTATGTACAGTAATGGTCGTTTCCAGTTTCTTCCATTTATCGTTACAGTGGTTGCAGTTGTCCTTACGGATCTGTTGACAGGAGTAGCGCTGGGACTGTTGGTCAGCATGTTCGGGGTGATGTATGTCAACATGAAGAATCCATACTATTTTCATAAGCGAAACTACCATCCCGGGGAAAAGATCACTATCACTTTATCTGAAGAAGTGACTTTCCTGAACAAGGCGAGTATAAAACTTACGCTGGATCAGTTGCCTGCTGGTTCCTATGTTACAATCGATGCGTCAAATACCAAGTACATCGACTTTGATGTGATGGAAACAATAAAGGACTTCAAAGAAATTCAGGCTCCGGAGAAGAACATTTCCTGCGAACTAAGAGGGTTCAAACAGAATTACCCATTAGATAATTCCCATCACGTTACTTTATCTGTGATTTCCCGCGAGCATACCGCAGAACCACCTGATCAACACAAATTCGCAAGAGTTGAATAAGCAAGCTGCGGGTACATTTAAACATCATGTCAGTTAATGTGCCCGCTAACTTTATAAGAACGTTTAAATTTTTTGACACTAAAACCAGATTTTCAAAATCAATTAAAGCCACAATAATGAGAACAATTAACAAAGAGTCACAGGAAAAGATTACCCCCGCCCGCGCATTGCAGATTTTAAAAGATGGAAACAAGCGTTTTGTTCAAAATCTGAAACTGAACCGTAATTTCCTGGAGCAGGTTAATGAAACCCGTGACGGACAGTGGCCATTTGCAGTCGTATTAAGTTGCATAGACAGCCGCACTTCTGCAGAATTAATATTTGACCAGGGGCTTGGCGATATATTTAGTGTGCGGATAGCTGGGAACATTATTAATAGTGATATTCTTGGAAGTATGGAATTCGCATGCAATGTGGCAGGTTCTAAATTCATCATGGTGCTTGGTCATTCAAAATGCGGTGCAATCAAAGGTGCATGCGACAATGTGCAGATGGGAAATCTCACGGGACTGTTAGCGAAAGTTAAACCGGCAGTTGAAGCAGAAACCACAACCTCTGAAAACAGGACCTCAGCGAATGCTGAGTTTGTGGAAAATGTGTCCAGGATCAATGTTATGAAAGGGGTGGAAGAGATCCTGAGTCGTAGCCCGATCCTGCGGGATATGGTGGAAGAAGGTAAGATAGGAATTGGTGCAGCGATGTATGATGTTACTACCGGCCAGGTTGAATTTTATGATGAAAAGACAGTTGTTAAAGAAGCGGGGGAGATGGCAGTTGTGAATTGATACAAAACAATAGGAGATCCTTGCCTTTTTTGAAAGGAATGGATTAATTTTATCGCTATGAAGATTGTAGCATTAATTATTATTGGTTTTGTGTTATGTTCGGCAATAACACCGTCGCCTTATGCCCCGGTCCAGAAAGACAAATTAGCTGAGAGTATAGCCAGGGGAAAAACTATTTATGTCGAAAGATGTATGAGCTGCCACCAGGAAAAGGGTGAAGGCATAGAAGGTAGTTTTCCACCCCTCGCCAAGGCTGATTTTCTTACAAAGTCACTGGATAAATCAATCTATGCCGTAAAGTTTGGTATGGAAGGAAAGATCACAGTGAACGGAAAGGAGTATGATAACCTTATGCCAAACCCAGGCCTGGAAAACAATGAAATTGCAGATGTAATGAATTATATCCGGAATGCCTGGGGTAACTCTTCTGCCAAAAAAATGGTCACCGAAGAAATGGTAAAAGCCATTCCCGAGAAGAAGTAGCCAGAAGAGGAAATGAAGTAGCTGCGTACAAACGTAGCTGCGTAAAAACAGGGAGTAGCTGTATAACAAAATGAAGTAGCTATACAACCAAACAAGTAGCTATACACCGAAACAAGTAGCTATACATCGAAACAAGTAGCTATACATCGAAACAAGTAGCTATACAAAAAACAAGTAGCTATACAAAAAAAAACACGCGCGCCATTGATACCGGCGCGCGTGCTATTTTATAAGTATTCACTAACTGACTTTGGATGGATTCTGTAAAGTGCTCTTAGGTTGTTTGGGATTAAAAACCGGGTGCTCAATAAAAGGTTGATCCTTTATACGTTTGCCCGTTGCTTTGAAAATAGCGTTGGCTACAGCGCCGCCTGTTGGTGGCAGTGCCGGCTCACCAAGTCCTGTGGGGTCAATACCATTATTCACGAAATGTGTTTCGATCCCAGGGATCTCTCTCATTCGTATCAGCCGGTATGAATTATAATTCTTTTGTTCTGTTTCTCCGTCTTTGAATGAAAGTTTTCCAAACATGGCGTGCCCGTACCCATCAACCACTCCGCCCATTACCTGTTGCCTCGCGCCACTTAAGTTTATTACCTGTCCACAATCCGAAACTGCAGTAATGTTCTTCACGACCGGGATACCTTTTTCCATCACCACATTACAAACCTGTGCAACATAAGATCGGTGTGAAAAATAAACACTGAATCCCTGGAAGACTCCTTTTTGTTTTCCCCAATTGGATTTTTCAGCAGCGAGTTTAGTTACGGCAATCATCCGGTCAATGTCATATTTGATTGCACCGGCAGGAGCAGTTTTTGCTTTCTGAAACAGATCAAGCCGGAACTGTACCGGATCTTTTTTAGCAGCATAGGCAACCTCATCAAGGAACGACTGTTCTGCAAAAGCGAGGAAGTTTGTTATAGGTGCCCTCCATGGTCCGGTAGTTATCGGTGAACTATGTTCCACTGATTCTATCAATAAATTGTCGACAGCACCGGCAGGAAAATTGTCCTGACGGGTAGGATTACCAGAATTTATACCGACTCCACGCAACTTATAACCAATCATATTGCCACTGGCATCCAACGCAGCTTCGAAACGATAACGTACAGCTGGTCGGTAACTGCCACCTGTCATATCATCTTCCTTGGACCAGGTTACTTTCACCGGGGCTTTTACAATGCTTGATAACTCGGCAGCTTCAGTGACATAATCAAACTTCAATCTTCTTCCGAATCCGCCACCCAGACGGGTGATGTCAAGGGTTATTTTATCTTCAGGAATATTCAGCAACTTGGAGGTAGCCGCCCTCGCACTTCCGGGTGTTTGCGTTGGCCCTACAAGTTCTACACCGTCAGGCCGGACATGCGCAAAAAAGTTCATCGGCTCCATCGGGCTATGCGGAAGAAATGGACATTGATATTCGCTGGTTACGATCTTAGCTGCTTTACTGAAAGCAGCATCTACATCTCCATCTTTTCTTTCTGTTTTTGCCTTACCTTCTTTGAGAAGGGTTACAAATAGTTTGTCGTGATCTGTGCTGCTTTCAAGGTTGCCATCTTTTTCATATTCAATCTTCAGCGCCTTCCGGGCTTTCATAACCTGCCAGGTGGATTTTCCGACAACTGCTACGTTGTTTCCAAAAGTCACGACATCGGTAATACCCGGCATCGCTTTCGCAGCACTGGTATCAACTGATTTAATTTTTAATCCGAATGCTTTTGGCCGCTGGATCATCGCATGCAACATTCCTTCACGATAAAAATCAAGGCCAAACAATGGCTTACCGGTATGGATATCGCTATTAGCGACATTCTTTACGGCAGTACCTATCAATTTAAAATCTTTGGGATCCTTAAGCTTTACTTCTTTTGGAACGGGGATAGCCTTTGCTTCTTCAGCAAGTTCTCCGTATCCAAGTTTTTTTCCGCTTGGCGTATGAATAACAAAACTGTTTGCCGCTGTACATTCAGTTGAGGGAACACCCCAACGTTTTGCCGCTGCTTCGATAAGCATAAACCTTGCGGTACCACCTGCGTTTCTCAACAGTTTCCATGAGTGTGGTACGGCCCCGCTACCACCGGTAACCTGCCTGTCGAAATCAGAGGTATTAAGTTTTGCCTGAACAACTTTTACTTTTGTCCAGTCAGCGTCCAGTTCCTCTGCAACTATCATCGGAAACGAAGTCATGATGTTCTGACCCAGTTCCGGGTTAGGAGAAAGGAGGGTAATTACACCATCAGTGGAAATAGAAAGATAACTGTTGAAACCAACGTTGCCGGTGATGCCTGTGATACCTGCAGTATCAACAAGCGTTGCAGCTGAAACTTCTTTAGCAAACCAATCAAACCCAAGCAGTAGTCCACCGGTTGTTAGTGTAGATAGTTTGAGAAAATTTCTGCGGCTGTTTTTTATTGGACTTGACATAATTATATTTTTTTGCTGGCTAAAACGACTGCTTCACGAATACGATGGTATGCACCGCATCTGCAGATATTTCCGTGCATGGCTGTTGCAATTTCTTGTTCCGTCGGGTTGGGATTTTTTTTCAGCAGCGCCGCCGCGGTCATAATTTGTCCCGCCTGGCAATAACCGCATTGTGCAACATCAACTTCATCCCAGGCCTGTTGAACCGGGTGGTCACCCTTTTCAGACAAACCTTCAATAGTGGTAACCTCAGCAGTTTTCACTCCTGAAACCGGAAACATACAGGAACGTGTTGCTGTCCCATTTACATGTACCGTGCAGGCACCACATTGTGAGATGCCGCAACCATACTTCGTACCTACAAGTCCCAGGTGGTCTCTGAGCACCCAAAGAAGAGGAGTATCTGCCTCCACATCGGCAGTGTAGGATTTGCCATTGATTTTAAGTTGATAACTGGCCATATAGAATTCTTGAATGTTTATATTTTGCGCTGGCCTGCTAAAGTCAGGCAGCTGAAATCCTGCAAAAAAAGATTGAATTTACTCCTAAACTTACTGATTCCGGATGAGGGTTCAAATTAAAATCTGCTGCCTCTACTTCGCGGTAGCAATGGTCAGCAAATCTTTATCATGACCGTTCTTTACCACGTTTACATTATCGAAAATCATAGTGGCCCCGTTCTGTGCCGTATACTTTGGCCAGGTGGGTAATCCCGCATGATTAGGGTTGCCGGTCCGGGCAAAGTTTATCCAGGACTGGCTCATTTTGCCGGCCAGCACCTTCGCATTTTTTCCTCCTCCCGTCATTTCCCTGCAACGGTCGATATTGTCAAAAACGAAAGGGAGCTCCATGCAATGCATCGCTTTGAACTGGCCATCCATTACCGGTGACTGCCAGCTGAACAGGTACATATATACCGGAGCGGCCTGAGCAGATTTCATATCTGCCTGCTTAACTGCGCCGGCCCGGAACATGAGATCAAGATCAACATAATTGCCTGGCTGAAGTTTACCCGGGTACGCTTTATTGACCGCCTCGATATAGGCCTGCGATTTATCCCCGTATTGCTTTTTTAAATTTTCATTTACCTGCTCCATAGTCATGTTCCTTAACGCGGGATTAAACGGTGTGAATTCGTTTTTCGTGGTGCCGACAAGCAGGGGAACGTCTTTTGAAATTTCCATTCCTTTCGGATCTGAGACCTGGTATGGCAGGAAGCTGCCGTCCATGCCCGGTCCCCATCCAAAAACCATTGGTGGCTTTCCCTGGGCTTTAAGCTCCCCGGCGACCTTCGCCATTGCTTTTTTCGAAGCAGCATTTAGTTTTTCATAAGGGACATTTTGAAGCTCATCAGCCTGGCCCGGTTGTAAATTAAGCTCAGCAAGTATTGCTGCACTTACCAGTCTTGTCGCTGAACTGTCATTGAAATTATTAAGATAGCTTCCGCTTTGCACAATCGCTTTGTGAAAAAGTCCTTTTGCAGAAGGAGCAAACATTAAGGATGTTACCTTAGCTCCACCTCCCGACTGACCGAATATGGTTATGTTGGCAGGATCTCCACCAAAACCTGCAATGTTTTCCTTTACCCATTCGAGGGCTGCAACGAGGTCAGTAAGTCCAGCATTGGCTGACGATTTATACTTTTCTCCATATGCAGACATGTCAAGAAATCCCAATACATTCAGACGATGGTTCACGGACACCAATACCACGTCACCTTTCTGTGCCAGCTTTTCTCCATCATAAGATGGAAGTTCCACAGATGAGCCCGCAGTAAATCCACCGCCGTGAAACCACACAAGCACAGGTCTTTTCTTCGCGGTACTTATCTCAGGGGTCCATATATTCAGGCTTTGACATTTCTCATTGGTATATCCCCAGTTGTGCTGAAACGGGAATTCACCTTCGTCCATTGTCGTGGTGGTAACGTCCATCGGGCAAACCGGTCCATAGGTCATGGAACTCCTTACACCCTGCCATGAGTCTGGTTTTTGGGCGGCCATGAATCTTTGCGATTTGGCATAGGGAATGCCTTTATACGTATAGATCCCATTGCTACTGTATCCCCTTACTTTACCATAGGCAGTTGTTACAATAGCATAATCTTTACCTGCCCTGACCGGGTCCTGGTCATTTTTTTGAGATGATCCGTTGGTTTGAAATAGTACCAACGTTAAGAAAACAAGCAATATCCGTAGACGCATAATTTATTTTTAGAATTTATCGAAGAAATGTCACTGACAATATACACTAATCAAAATTAACGTTGACCGATTGTGGGAATCAATGTATCCGGGTTTTGTAGGTCTGAGTTTCCGGAATTGTTATATGAACATTTCCAGAATTTATATGTCTGCGTTTCCGGGATTTCTATGTATGAATCCCGGGACCTCTATGTTTGACAAAAAGATCTTCATTTGATTTTTTAGCTATCTTGAAGGCTTAAAAGCGAACCAATGAAAAAAAGTGCCGGCAGGGTTTTGTTATCCCTCGTGTTCATCTTTGTATTAGTCTCTTTCGTAAAACCAGTTCAGACAAATCCCCTTGAAGGCAAATGGGATATCACTATAGTTAAGGATGGGAAAAATTTTCCTTCCTGGCTCGAAGTGGTTCATTCAGGTAACAGTTCAACGGTTGGTTACTTTGTTGGTATATCCGGGAGCTCAAGACCCGTTTCAACGATAAAAATTGAGGGTTCAAAATTCAGCTTCCAGATTCCAAAACAGTGGGAGGATGGTAAGGAAGATCTGAAACTTGAAGGGAATCTTCAGGGTGAAACCATCTCCGGAACGATCACGATGCCTGATACAAAAAGTTATTCGTTTACCGGCAAAAGAGCACCAGCGCTTAAAGCCAAAGCAACGGTTCAGTATGATGCACCAATAACACTGTTTAATGGAAAGGATTTAAGTGGTTGGCAACAACTGGGAACCAAAAAGCAGTGGGTAGCTGCTGATGGGGTTTTAAAAAGCCCCGAATCCGGTTCCAATATCCGTAGCGAAAAAACTTTTACTGATTTCAAGTTACATATCGAGTTCAGGTATCCGAAGGGAAGTAACAGCGGTGTATATCTCAGGGGAAGATATGAAGTGCAGGTTTCTGATAATGCAGGCAGCGAGCCAACCCGCGGTGACTATAGTGCAGTTTATGGCTTTATTGTGCCGAGTGAAATGGCCGCGAAACCTGCAGGCGAATGGCAGTACTTTGATATCACACTGAATGGCCGGATGATAAATGTTGTAGCTAATGGAAAAACGGTAATATGCAATCAGACAATTCCGGGCATTACCGGCGGCGCGCTCGATAGCAACGAGGGCGAACCAGGTCCTATTATGATACAGGGCGATCACGGACCGGTTGAATACCGAAACATCGTCATCACTCCTGCAAAACCTTAACGCGAATTATTACATTATTTGTCATTAAGTGCCATTGTTTAATGTTCAACACCATCAATTCGTTTCTCGCTACAGCGGTCTCTGTTTTTATTTTAACAATGCTGAGTTATCGAACCTCAGCCCAGCCTAATAATTTTTCGGGAACTACTCAGCCGGCTTCTGGTGGCTCCGCATCTTCTTCAAAACGACCGAACATCATCCTGATCGTTTCGGATGATCACGCATACCAGGCAATCAGTGCTTACGGTTCCAAACTGGTACAAACGCCGGGTATAGACAGGATAGCAAAGGAAGGAGTAATTTTTAAAAAAGCCTACGTTACCAACTCGATTTGCGGTCCGAGCCGCGCGGTGATATTAACCGGGAAATACAGTCATAAAAATGGATTCAAGGACAATGTGACTACCCGTTTTGACAGTAGTCAGAATACTTTCATTAAAGAACTGACCGGTGCCGGTTACCAGACCGCATGGATTGGAAAATGGCACCTGCAGGCACTCCCTGCAGGCTTTACTCATTTCCAGGTTTTTCCAGGCCAGGGAAGTTATTATAACCCGGACATAATCATGATGGACGGAACACGCAAGCGCCTTGAGGGTTATGCTTCAAACATAACTGAAGATCTTGCTGAAAAGTGGATGGAAGAAAGGGATACCAGCAAACCGTTTTGCCTGGTAATAGGTCACAAGGCACCACACCGTATGTGGCAACCTGATACCCCGGATCTTGGAAGATTTGATTCAGTTACGTTTCCGTTGCCTCCAAATTTTTACGACGATTACAAGGGCAGGGAAGCCGCAAGGGTGCAGGATATGAGCATTGAAAAAACCATGCGCATGGACTATGACCTGAAAATGTTCGACAGTACTATAAACGAAAACAGCATATTAAGGATGAATGCGGCTCAGCGTACAAAATCTGATGCCTATTATGCGGGAGTCTATGCGGATCTCAGGAAAAAAAATCTTTCCGGCAAAGCACTGATCGAATGGAAATACCAGCGTTATATGAGGGACTACCTCAGCACTGCAGCATCAATGGACCGGAACATAAAGCGGACGCTTGATTATCTCGACAACAAGGGACTTACTGAAAACACTATTGTCATCTATGTTTCCGACCAGGGATTCTACCTTGGGGAACACGGGTGGTTCGATAAACGCTTCATGTATGAAGAGTCGTTCCGAACGCCAATGGTTATGCGCTACCCGGGAAAGATAATACCCGGTACTTCAAACGAGGACCTGGTAATGAATCTTGATATTGGCCCGACCATCCTGGAGGCAGCGGGATTGAAGGTGCCCGATGATATGCAGGGGAGATCTTTCCTCCGGATAGTCTCCAACAACCCCGCCAATAAAGTTGATAAAAAGATGGCCTGGCGCGATGCGATCTTTTATCATTACTATGAACATGGTGAACATTCGGTGTCACCTCATTTTGGTGTCAGTACAAAGAGGTATAAACTTATCCGCTTCTACCAGGATGTAAATAGCTGGGAACTATATGACCTTTCAAAAGATCCACATGAAATGAATAATATCTATGGGGCTAAAGGCACTGAAAAAATTCAAGCTGAGTTATTGAAAAAGCTACATTTCCTCATTGATTATTATGATGATCAGGATGCCAAAAATATATTGATGCAGCATTAACCATGCTTCAATCGCCACGCTTATCATAAGCATTTGTACCAACTATTCGACGGAACAAATGGTTCATCATTGGTTTAGTACAGGTTAATTTCAAAGATTCTGGTTGTTTACATTGTCGGCCTCAGGGAATATAAGGACCTTTTGTTTCACCCCAACCCCAGGCTGGCATAGGCTCGTCGGACTGCATCGTTGTTTCATCCAGGTGAGAATTGATAATCGCTATCCGTGTTCCCCATTCGATATAGGCAACAAAGGCGGAGCGAAATTCCGGATCGGCGGGAACATTCATTTCGTCAGCGGTGGCAATTAATAAACTTGCCCAACGCTGTCGATGGGCTTCAGTCAGATGTTTTCCCAGGTGTTTTTGGATCATTTTGTAATGAGATCCATCTTCTTCAGAATAAAGTTTTGGCCCGCCAAAAACTTCCGCTATGAAATGAGCCACATGCAACTGATGTGAAGGGGACATATGCCTGAAGATCGGTGCGAGAAGATCGTCCTTCAATACTTTTTTATAAAACGCTGTAAATAGAGCCTCTATCACCGGCATGCCGCCGATCCATTCATATAATGTAGGTACTGGTGTGGTGTTGGTCATAATACATTCAATTTAGCAACTTCCTGCTTCAGCCCCAAAAAGAATGGCTGACATGAGCAGCGGTCTACATTGACATGAAAATTTAATTCAATGCCGGATATGATTCTGAGAAATTAGAATTAGTATTGAGCGAACAAAGTCAACATTGCAATGAACAAATTCCCAAACTCTTTTCCATTCAGGCTGGCAGTTTGTTTCCTGGTATGCATCCTGGTGATCTCCCTTAGCCCCGCCCCGACAAAAACAAAAAAGGTGGTAATAGGATATGTTGGTGGCTTCCGTGGTTTGTTAGACCCTTCATTGATCGATGCGGCTAAACTTTCTATAATAAACTACGCGTTCGTAGATGTAAAGAGCAACAGGGCCTGGCTTACCAATGAGGCCACAGATACTACAAACTTCCGCTTACTTAATGGGCTCAAAAAAATAAATCCGCAATTGCAGATTGTCATTTCTATAGGTGGATGGGCATGGAGCGAAAACTTTTCCGATGCCGTTTTGAGCGATACTGCCAGGTTAGCCTTTGCAAAAAGCGCCGTTGGCATCATTGACAAATATCAGTTGGACGGTGTTGATATTGACTGGGAGTATCCTGCGATACCGGGAGAGGCAGGTAATGTTTACAGGCCTGAAGACAAACAAAATTTTACTTTGATGTTCAGGGACCTGCGACTGCAGCTTGACTCAGTCAGCAAAAAAAATAACCGCAAATACCTGCTGACAACGGCCGTTGGTGGTTTCCCCCGGTTCGCCGAAAATACGGAGATGCAAAAGGCTGAACAGTACCTGGATTATGTAAGCCTGATGACTTATGATTTCAGTGGACGGGAAACAGTCGGACATCATACAAATCTTTTTCCCTCCGCAGATTACGAAAAAGAAAACTCAGTGGATAAGGCTGTAAAAACGTTCATGAAGGCTGGAGTGCCAGCCGAAAAACTGGTTGTGGGCCTCGCGTTCTATGGACGCAGCTGGATTCTGGCGGGTGCCGGGGAACCGGTAATGCAGCATAAGGTGCTTTCAACAGCCAGGGGAGGTGGGTTCACCTTTTTGAAAGATAGCCTGCTGGACCAACGCGGATTTAAATCTTATTGGGATAAAAAAGCCAAAGCCCCATATTTGTTTAATGATTCTACCCGCCAGTTTATATCTTATGATGATGAGCGTTCAGTAAAGGACAAGATCAAATATGTGAAGAAACACAAACTCGGAGGCGTTATGTTTTGGGAATACAGCTCCGATCTGAAGAAATACCTGCTCAACACAATTCATCAAAACCTGGAACATTGATAATCACCTGGAACATCAATAATTACCGGAACATCAATAATCACCGGAACATCAATAATCAATTATAAATACAAACTGCATATGAAAAAGTTAATCATCGTATTACTGATTTGTCCCTGCTTACTTACCGCGCAAAGCAGCAAGATAATGGACATGTTAACAGTCAAATCGAAAATCCTGAACATGGACCGGAAGTTTGCAATCTACTTGCCACCCGGTTACGAAACGTCGCAGCGCAGTTACCCCGTACTTTATCTTTTGCATGGTGGGGGCGATGATCACACAGGCTGGGTGCAATTCGGTGAGGTACAGCACATCGCTGATAAGGCTATACTGGAAGGGAAGTCCACTGCGATGATCATCGTTATGCCCGATGCCAATACCACAAGACGTGGTTATTTTAATTCTGTGAAAGGCGACTGGAAGTATGAAGATTTCTTTTTCCAGGAGTTAATGCCTTATGTGGAAAAAACATACCGTATAAAAGCAGAGAAACGCTATCGTGCAGTCAGTGGTTTGTCTATGGGAGGCGGGGGCACGCTCATGTATGCCATGCATCACCCCGAATTGTTTTCCGCGGCCTGTCCTTTAAGCGCTTCAACCGGACCACTTACTATGGAAGACATGCGCAAGAACCTTATCCGTGATAATCCAACCCTTTCCGATACAGATTTGTCAGCATATTATAACCGGCTCAGTGCTGTGGCACTTGTGAACAATATGCCGGATAGTACGAAGAAAGCAGTTCGCTGGTTCATTGATTGCGGAGATGATGATTTTTTGTATGAAGGCAATGCCATGCTGCATGTAGCCATGAGGAAGAAGGAGATTCCGCACGAATTCCGGGTACGCAATGGTGCACATAACTGGACCTACTGGCGGGAGTCACTACCAGAAGTGCTCGAGTTTGTATCGATGAGCTTTCATCAATACTGATATTATTTGTTTCTGAAAACATTACTCACCTGACTTTCCTAAAGCCCCTCTCTGGGGCTTTTACTTTTGCGCTATGACCGAAAACAGGTTAAATTAAGGTAGTTAGACTATTTTATTTGGCCTGAGGAAATGAGAGTAAGGGGCTTGGTAGACACTTAAGTCATACCGTAAAAAAGATTTCTCCACTTCCTTTTTTATTTTGGGCTGATGACAAAATTTGCGGTGTTTTAATTTTCATTGCGGTTTTTTGCGTACTTTTTGAAGGATTACGATTTCTCTAAGCCTTGCCCACCTGCTGAATTATTACTAAAACTAAAAAAATTGCTTATGCAGAAACTAAAGTTCCTTGCATGGATCATCCTATTAGGAGCCATGCCACTTTGCGTTTTCTCCCAGGAACGTACGATTACCGGTACCGTTAAAGATGCTGTCGGAGCACCGGTACCCGGGGCCACCGTTTCACTTAAAGGAACAGACAAGGCCGTTACCGCGGATGAAAACGGATCATTCAGCATCCGTGTTTCAGGTACGGATATAACGCTGGTGTTTTCTTCAGTAAACTTTGAGCCGCAGGAGTTAAAAGTTGGAAGTGCATCGTCTTACAATGTGGTTTTAAAAGAATCGGGGGGCTTGTCGGAGGTAGTAGTAACAGCGATGGGAATTTCAAGGGACAAAAAAGCACTTGGGTATGCTACCCAGGAAGTGAAAGCAGAAGAGCTTACCCGGAATATGCAGCCAAACCTGGTGAATGCATTGCAGGGAAAAGTGGCAGGAGCCACAATCTCAAGCATCGGGGGTGGCCCGGGACAGGGTGCGACTATCCGTATCCGTGGTATCAATTCCATCGACGTAACACAGTCGAATGATCCGCTGTTTGTGATTGATGGCATCATCCTCGATAACAGTACTTCCACATTAGGTTCAGGATCGGGTTACAATGTAAGATCTGTAGGTAATCGTGCTTCAGACGTTAATCCGGAAGATATCGAAACGATAAATATCCTGAAAGGCGGCGCCGCCACTGCTTTATATGGATTACGGGGTGCGAACGGCGTTGTCGTTATTACAACAAAAAAAGGAAAGGGCGAAGGTATCAGGATTGGTGTTAACACTACCTATGGTTTTGAGAATATCAACAAAACGCCGGAAATTCAGAAAGTCTATACTGCCGGAATCCTTGGTGTGTATACGCCGATCGGACTGGGACCCGCCTGGGGCCCAACCATTGCTGAAGCAAAAGCAATCGATCCCACCCACCCGGATGAACTATATGATAATTATGAACAGGCTTACGAGACCGGGCACCAGGTTCGCACTGCCGTCAACCTTTCAGGTGGGGGAGAAAAGGTAAAGTTTTTTTCCTCCCTTTCGTATTTTGACCAGGAGGGTATGTTGCCATTCACTGATTATAAAAACCTCTCGGGAAGATTGAATGTAGATGCAAATATCAGTTCGAAGCTGAAAGCCTCCTTCAATATGAGCTATACCAATTCAGGAGGTTATCGTTATGATGCAGACCGATTCGGTGAAAGCCTGGCATATTTTTCCGGAAGATGGAATGTTAAGGATTACCTGGACGCAGATGGAAATCAGCTCTGGAGAGGAACAAACAATCCAATTTATGGGGCTTATACAAATCGTCTGAAAGATGATGTAAACCGTTTCATCGGAGGTGTTACCCTGGGTTATACGCCATTCAGCTGGTTAAACTTCAGCTATCGCCTCGGTGGTGATATCTATACGGATCATCGTTTCCGGACCGCACCTGGTTTAAAGGGCATTACAAATGAAAGACCATATGATAATGAGGAAGGTTTTGTCGGCGAATACAATATCCACTATCGCGCGGTCAACTCCACTTTCCTGGCTACTATTACACCTAATATCGGCAAAAACTTCAATGCAACTGTAAGGCTTGGTCATGATCTGCTGGACCGGGAGACAAATGCCCGTGGTGTTCTGGGCTCAGTACTTGGGGTTTATGACTGGTATAATCTAAGGAACGCCTCAAGGTACACGGCAAGTGATGAGAGTAGCGCCTATCGCCTGATGGGTATTTTCGGCGAGGCAACCTTAGACTATAAAAATTTTATGTTTTTATCGGTCACCGGCCGGAATGATATTACGTCGACATTACGCAAACCTAATAACTCATTTTTTTATCCGTCAGTCAGTCTGAGTTATTTGTTTTCCCAGCACCTGCAGCTTCCCACTTTTATCAGTTATGCAAAGGCCAGGATTTCCTATGCAAAAATTGGTAAAGACGCTTTGCCGTATGCAACATCGACCGGGTACTCAGCGTACGCGCCGGTTCCTGCAGGTACCGGTTTGCCATCAGGCACCACCGGGTTCACCAGGGGAGCAAATCTCGGTGATCCTAACCTCAGACCGGAGTTTACAAATACTATTGAGGGAGGTCTGGAAATGAGTTTTCTTAAAAACCGGTTAAGCTTCGACGTTACACTCTATCATTCGTTGAGTGAAGATCAGATCATCAATGTAAATATATCATCCGCTACGGGATATGTTCGTGCCGCGGTTAACTCCGGAAGCATGCGCAACAAAGGCATAGAGCTGATCCTGAAAGGAACCCCTATAAAAACAAAAAACGTAACCTGGGACGCGAGCCTCAATTTTTCGGCTAACCGCAACAAAGTTGTCAGCATCCGCGAGGGACTCACTGAAATCGTATATGGTGGAGCAAGTGGCGGATATCTGAATTCGCCGGTCACTATGAAACTAATACCGGGAGAAGCTTATGGAAATATCTATGGCACTCACTATGCCCGCTATTATGGTGGGGATAAAGAGGATCCGGTGCGAACTGATAAGTCAAGGCCAATGATTATCGGTGCAAATGGCTTCCCGGTACTGGCACCCGTATCCAGCCAGAAGTTACTGGGTAACTCACAACCGGACTGGATCGGTGGCCTCACCAATACGGTCTCCTATAAAAACCTGACCTTTTCTGCGCTTATTGATGCCCGTTGGGGAATGGAACGATTTAATCGTCTTGATAACTTCTTTGCTGCATTTGGTATTGCTGATTATACCGTTAACCGGAGGTCCTTCAAAGTGTTTGATGGAGTGCTCGCGGATGGAACGCCGAATACAAAGCAGGTATGGCTCGACCAGAGATTTGGCCCCGATGGAGTTGACTATGGAGAAGGATATTACAGGACCAATTACCGGGCAATTTCAGAACCATTTGTGCAGGATGCATCATGGATCCGTCTTCGGTCTGCAAGCCTTGCATATTCGCTGCCATCAAAATGGCTGCCTAAAAAAGTGATACAAAATCTTACTGTCGCAGTCACCGGTAACAATCTTTGGTTACATACCAAATATTATGGACTTGATCCTGAATCTGTTTCGGCAGACAGTGGAAGTAATGTTGATGGCTCATCAGGTTTTACTTATCCTGCGGCGCGTTCAGTTTTGTTCACCCTTAATGTTGGCTTCTAAAACGAATCTTTATGAACAAGCATTATAAATTATTACTCATCACCTTTTTGTCAGGTGCTCTCATTCTTCAGAGTTGTTCGAAAGACTATTTTGATCTGAATGACAATCCCAACCTGGTGACCACACCATCATTGGCTTCCCTGTTAAGCACGGTTACTCACAAGACCGGGATCAACAGCTACAATGTCGGGGCTATTGCCGCAAACTATGTGCAATACATTGCGAATCCATCCGCTGCAGCGGCCTCGGATATTTACCAGGAAGTTGACTTCACCAGCACCTGGGATGCGCTGTACTTTGCCATGGCGGATATCAGCGACTTAAAAACACAGGCGATCGAACAAAATTCGAGTGAATACCTGGGTGTGGCAAACGTATTATTGTCGTATCATCTTTCACTGGTGAGTGATTTATGGGGCGATGCACCATTCAGCGAAGCTTTCCAATCCACCAATTTCACGCCTAAATATGATGGCCAGGAAGATCTTTATAAAACCAGCATGACACTGATCGATTCTGCTATTGTTCAGCTTGCCAGGACCGATGCTCCGATCAAACTGCTCGCCGCAAAAGATCTTATACATGGAGGAGCCCGGGCCAAATGGCTGCTCACGGCTTATGCGCTCAAAGCCAGGTTGCTGAACAAGGTCAGTAAAACGCCAACCTATAATCCTGCTGCTGTACTTGCTGCCGTAAATAACGCTTACAAATCAAATGCGGACGATGCGGGCATGGCCTCCTTTTTTACAAGGAACCCCTGGGCACAGATTGCCGTGAATAACGCAGGCCTAACGCTTAGCGGCTGGTTATCTGAGCAGTTCATTGATCATCTGAACGGGAAAACATATGGCATTTTTGATCCAAGGCTCAGAAAGATCACCCGTCCCACGGTAACAGGAACTTTTATTGGTACCACTAATGGTGCAGGTAACCGCCCGCCTGGAAACAATACGGTGAAAGATGAAAACTATGTTGATTCGACTTCGCCATGGACGGGTACAAGTTCTCCGCTGCTGATAGTAACTTATGCAGAATTGAAGTTTGTGGAAGCCGAAGCGGCACTCGCTTCTGATCCTGCCAGGGCCTACGCCGCTTACCAGGCGGGCATCGTAGCTAACATGGATAAGTTACAGGTTCCAGCTGGCACAGAAAGAACAGCGTATCTTGCCGCTGCCGCAGTCGGAGCTGCAAATCTTACGAAGGACCTGATATTTAAAGAAAAGTATATCGCCACTTATTTAAATCCTGAGGCCTGGAACGATGCGCGCCGGTTCAACTATGCATACAAGGATTTCACGTTGCCGCAAAACGCAGTGCTTACCACTTTCATTCGCAGGCTTGCATACCCGAGTGGCGAAAGATCCAAAAACGGAAAAAATATACCGACAGTCGGTTCGCTCGCCGACAGGTTGTGGTGGGATAAATAACAACAGGTGTTGAATTGTATTAATTAGCATGCTTTATAAGAATGAAAGCATGCTAATTATTTTTGAAAACCATGATAACTGTTTCAAGTTTAATGTTCATGAAGATCAAACAAGTGTTTACGACCATCCTGGTTTGTACCATAGGATGGCTGGAATTATCTGCCCAGGAATTTTCAATGGCCTCGGTTACCGGATATCCTTTTGCTTCCGGACTCACAAGTGCCACATCCGGGTCTAAGATTGCCGTTGCTATCAATGAAAAAGGTAAACGTAATATATATACTGCCGGGGGACCATTGTTTAATCTTAAGAAAATTACTCAGTACGATGAAGATGAAGGGCAGGAGATCACCGGCATTACCATCTCACCGGACGGTAACAGTATTCTTTATGTAAGAGGAGGCGATCATGGTGCATTTGCAGAGAGTGTACCCAGAAATCCTTCAGCAAAAACATCTGCGCCGAGGGTACTCATATATCATGTTCCGTTTGATGGTGGCACTCCTGTTTTGATCGATGAAGGCGATCATCCGATCTTTCATCCAAAAAATAATACCGTCACCTATCTTAAGAACGAACAGGTATGGTCGGCTTCTTTGTCCGGAAAGCCTATGCCGGGAAGACTCTTTTTTGCCCGCGGCAGAACAGGTTCGATCAGCTGGTCGCCTGATGGAACAGCACTGGCGTTCGTATCATCCCGTGGTAACCATTCCTTCATCGGGATATTCCGGGATTCTGTGAGCCCTGTTCAATGGATATCTCCAGACTTCGCCAGGGATGTTTCACCTGCATGGAGCAAGGATGGAAAAAAAATCATATTTGCAAGAACCTCCGCCAGGGGTGGCAAACCTGATTCGCTTACGAGCCGGACCCCTTCTCCCTGGATCCTGTGTATCGCAGACGCCACTACGGGTATGCTGAAAAAGCTTTGGGAGTCTCCAAAGACCTTAAGAGGATCTATACCGGATACACATGGCCGTTATAACCTGCTCACTTCATCAAACGGCAAAGTGGTGTTTATGTCGGCGCATGATGGCTGGTCACATCTTTACTCCATAGATTCTGCCGGTGGTAAGCCGTTGCAACTCACCTCGGGAAAGTTTATGCTGGAACATATAGAACTAAGTGCCGATGGCAATTTCGCTATTGCCAGCGCTAATACGGGACCTGACAAGGACGATCTCGACCGCAGGCACATCGTCAAAGTTCCATTCGATAAGGCGGCCATGGAAGTGCTTACACCGGGAACTGGTATAGAATCTTTCCCGGTAATGACCGGTGATGGGGCCAACATCGCATATATCAGTGCAACGGCGCAGGTTCCCGGTTTACTAACGATCATGAATACCCTGAATAAACAAAGCCGGGTCATCGGCAAAGAATTGCTTCCGCCCGATTTCCCGGTTTCACAGCTGGTGACGCCGAAATCTGTAAGCTTCAAGGCGTCGGACGGTAATACTGTGTATGGACAGTTATTCGAACCCAAAACCGGTACCGGAAAAAAACCAGCCATTGTTTTTATTCATGGCGGTCCTTCAAGACAGATGTTGCTCGGATGGCATTATGGAGATTATTATTCAAACACATATGCACTAAATCAGTACCTGGCAAATATGGGTTTTGTGGTGCTTGCAGTCAACTATCGTTTGGGTATTGGCTACGGATACGATTTTCAGCACCCCGTAAAAGGCGGATACTTCGGTGCGTCAGAATACCTGGATATAAAAGCAGCGGGTGAATGGCTTAAAGTCCAACCCCAGGTAGATGCTTCAAGGATCGGTGTGTATGGTGGCTCTTACGGCGGATATCTTACTGCACTTGCACTTGGCCGTGACTCGAAATTATTTGCTGCTGGGGTTGATATTCACGGAGTGCATAATCATCTGAACTTAAGTCCGCCCCTGGATGGAGAACAGGCGCCTGACGCACCGCTTGCCCGCAAGCTGCTCTGGGAGTCGTCACCGGTATCCTGGGTCAAAGGGATGACATCGCCGGTCCTTTTTATTCATGGTGACGATGATGGTAACGTTGGCTTTGATGAAAGCATTGACCTCGTAAGGCGTTTTCAACAGGAAGGAAAACCTTTTGAAAGCCTGGTGATCCCTGATGAAACGCATCATTGGATGAGGTATGAAAATACGGTAAGGGTAAATGAAGCTGTGGCCGATTTTCTGAAAAGAAAATTAATGAAGAGTCAAAGAAATTAATGTCAACCTATAGAAGCGGTCAAGGATGATATCTGTGATAGATGGATACCGCCCGCTTCGGATAGATGAAAAATCTATAAGCGTTCACTTGTATTAATAGAATATGATAAGGTAGTAAACTACCTGTTGTTCCTGGTTTTAAGCTGCGGCTTATTAAGCGCCCAGCAAAAAACAGCTGCTGTTCCTCCCGGACTCGATCAGTATATTGAGAAAGTACTTAAAACATTCAACGTTCCGGGTGTATCCGTTTCTATCGTAAAAGATGGACAGGTAATGCTGTCAAAAGGTTATGGTGTAAAAAAAATGGGCACCAATGAAAAGGTTGATGAAAATACCCTTTTCCTGATTGCCTCAAATACCAAAGCATTTACTGCAACGGCACTGGCCATACTTGTAGAAGAAGGTAAATTAAAATGGAACGATAAGGTCATCGATCATCTGCCCTGGTTCCGGATGAGTGATGATTATATTACAACACATCTGACTGTTCGTGATTTACTGGTGCATCATAGCGGCCTGCCGGCCTATGCTGGTGATGCCCTATTATTTCCTCCATCTACCTACTCAAGAAAAGAAATACTTCAAAAGCTACCTGTACTTCCGATAGTTCATGACTTCCGTACTACCTATGCATATGATAATATCCTTTACCTGGCCGCAGGAGAGGTGATCGGTGCAGCATCGGGAATGTCATGGGAAGATTTTGTACGCGTCCGGATTTTGAATAAACTGGGTATGAGTCGAACCATTTCAAGGTTCTCGGAGATCAAAGAACAGTCTAATGTATCAGCTTCACATGCAAGATCCGCGGACCGTGTTAAGGTGGCTGACAAATTTATGGATCAGAACATCGGTGACGCCGGTAACCCGGCCGGGGGGATAGTTTCGACAGCTGCAGATATGGCCAAATGGATAATCGCCCAACTTGATTCGGGCCGTATCGCCGGCAAAGCACCACTGTTTAAACCGACCACCACTGTGGAGCTATGGAAAGTAGTAAGGCCCATTCCCGTGACAAAGGTTCCCGATTATCTCAAGCCACTGCAGTCCGATTATTTTGGTTATGCACTTGGTTTTCGTACCTATAACTATAAACAATATAAGGTTGTGGGGCACGGTGGGGCATTAAAAGGATTTGTCTCCCAGATTGCGATGGTGCCGGATCTTAATCTCGGGATCACAGTGCTTACCAACCAATCTAATACAGCCGCATATTGGTCCATCATCTACCAGATCCTTGATTATTACATGCAGTTCAAACCGTATGACTGGATCGGAGCTCACAAAAGACAACAGGATAGTGCACTTGTCTCGACGCGCGAAGCGAGACGGAAATTTGTGTTGAAACGCGATTCGTTATCAAAGCCGTCACTACCGGTTGAGCAATATGCCGGAGTTTACGAGGATAAATTATTAGGAGAGATAGTAATTGCAAAAGAAGGTCCCGGCATGGTTATGCGGTTTTCCCATTCGTTCCAGTTTGTGGCTGACCTGGAGCATTTTCAATACAATACATTTTTAGCGAAATTCAGGGATCGGGAATTTTCAGCTGATGCTTACCTGAATTTCAACATCAATGCGAAAGGAGCGATTGAATCGGCGAGATTACAAGTGCTTGATCCTGCTTCGCAGATCGACTTTGATGATATGGAACTTAAACCGATTCAAAGAAAAAAAATGGACACAACTGATCTGAAAAATAATATTACCGGCCAACTAATTCAGCATCCTGAAGGCACATTTGCTTTGGCTTTTAAAGATCTCAGTAACGGTCAAACGCTTTTTATGAATGAGCGGGCTGTGTTTCACGCAGCCAGCACCATGAAAACGCCGGTAATGATTGAGGCATACAAACAGGCTGCAGCCGGGAAGTTCAAAATAACTGATTCTATACTGGTGAAGAATCAATTTAAAAGCATCGTTGATGGGAGCCTGTATTCGCTGAGTCCGAATGATGACAGCGAATATGATCTTTATGAAAAGCTGAATACCAGGCTACCGGTTTACGATGTGTTACACCGGATGATCACGCGTAGCAGTAACCTTGCAACAAATCTGATGATTGACCTTGTCGGTGCGCAGAATGCCAATGCTACCATGCGGGGAATGGGTGCCGCGGACATACAGGTGGTTCGTGGTGTAGAAGACAACAAGGCATTTCAGAAAGGGCTCAACAACACGACTACCGCCTACGATCTGATGATTATCATGGAAGCACTTGCAATGAGCAAGGCGGTAGATGCAAAATCATCGGAGGAAATGATTGGTATTCTTATGGATCAGAAACTGCGTGATAAGATCCCGCGAAAATTGCCCCCCGAAGTAAAAGTTGCCTGCAAAACAGGCTCTATAACGGCGGTGTCTCATGACTCAGGTATTGTTTATCTTCCCGATGGCCGCAAATATGTTTTGGTGCTGTTATCAAAGGGAGTAAAAGACCTGGATGATGTCAACAATACCCTGGCAAATATCTCAAGACTCATTTATGATTACATGGTACAATGATAACATATCCGATGCCCGGATCCCGGCCAAATAAACAGGGCTGCGGCGTTTATAATTTATCAATTTCCCTTAGATTTAAAAATGATTCCCCGTTTTAAGTACATCATTTTTTGTTGCTTTTTAGGCGCGTGTAATTTTCCATCTACAAAAAACAAAAACGCAGATTGGCCCGAATACAATGGCGGTCCTGATAAAAATCATTATTCCGCATTAGCGGAAATCAACAAAGAAAATCTTTCTAACCTCGAAGTCGCCTGGGTTTATCACAGTGGTGGTGCAGACACTGTAAACAACAGGACGCAGATGCAATGCAACCCTGTTATCATTGACGGAATCATGTACGGAGTCTCCGCCGATTCGCAGGCATTTGCAGTACAGGCAGATAACGGAAAGGAACTTTGGAAAACAACCTTCAGGGATGAAACTTTTTCCATGACCAGCCGGGGTGTAACCTTCTTCGCCAATGAAGGAAAACCAATCATATTTTTCGGTTTTGGCGAGTGGCTGTATGCTTTGGATGCAGCTTCGGGTAAGCCGGTATCTACATTCGGTTCCGGTGGAAAGATCAATCTCCGGGATGGACTGTTAAGACCCGGCGCCGATAAATACGTAGTTTATAATACACCCGGAATCATCCACAAAAATCTGTTGATTGCTGGTGCGCGCGTTGCTGAAGGTCCAACGGCATTGCCGGGTGACATACGTGCCTTCGATGTTCATACAGGCAAAGTTGTCTGGACATTCAAAACCATTCCTGAAAACAACGAGCCAGGTTCGGAGACCTGGCCGAAAGATGCAAGAAACAACAATGGTGGTGCCAACTCATGGATGGGAATGGCCATAGACCGGGAAAACGAAATTGTTTATGCACCAACCGGGTCAGCGTCTTTTGATTTCTATGGCGGTGACCGGAAAGGCGATAATCTCTATGCCAATTCTTTACTGGCACTTGATGCGAATACGGGTAAACGTATCTGGCATTTTCAACTTGTACACCACGATATCTGGGATCGGGATCCGCCTGCTCCGCCAAATCTTGTAACTATCCGAAAAAATAACGCAGATATTGAGTCAGTGGTTCAACTAAGCAAGCAGGGGTTTATGTTTGTCTTTGACCGTAAAACGGGAGAACCAGTGTTCCCGGTTGAAGAAAGGAATGTACCACCATCTGAAGTGCCAGGTGAATATGCAGCTGCAACCCAGCCCTTTCCCGTATTGCCGGAGCCTTTCACCCGGCAAAAATTTACAGAAGACGATTTACGGCCGGATGTCTCTAACCGCGATTCCGTATTAGCACAATTGCGGCGAAGCAATACCGGCCGGCCATTTATACCGTTGAGTTCGAAGCGCACCCTGTTTTTTCCCGGAACCGATGGGGGAGCACAGTGGGGAGGTGCAGCGGTAGATCCGGAGAATATTATCTATATCCCGGCAAAAGAGGTCCCGGTCTTTTCATCCCTGGTTCCAACACCTAAGGCGTCTGGCAAAAATCCTAAAGAAGCTTTATACCAGGTGCACTGCGGTTCCTGCCATGGTGCTGAAAAACGAGGCGACCACGGTGGTACATATCCGTCTCTAACGGATATAGGTAGCCGATATTCCGGCACACAATTGTTGGAGATCATTAATAAAGGAAGGGGCATGATGCCATCCCTTGCCCATATCAGTAAAAATGAAAAGGAAGCTGTCATTGCATACCTGCTGGGAAGCAAATCCGGAGACTCCATAACGGGAGAGCGGCTCTCCACAAATCCTTACGTTATTACTGGTTACAACCGTTGGTATGATAGCGCAGGTTACCCGGTGAATACCCCACCATGGGGAACGCTGACTGCAATTAATCTTTCAACCGGAAAGCGACTGTGGCAGGTGCCGCTGGGTGAATATGCGAGCCTGAAGGCCAAAGGAGTTCCGGCAACAGGTACCGATAATTATGGCGGGCCGCTGGTCACAGCCAGTGGGTTAATTTTTATCGCTGCCACACCAGATAAAAAGTTCCGCGCTATAGATAAAAAAGATGGAAGAACGCTCTGGGCACACGACCTTCCTGCCGCAGGTTTCGCTTCGCCTTCAACCTATATGGCCAATGGAAAACAATACATAGTTATCGCTTGCGGAGGAGGCAAATTAAAGGGAAAGTCCGGGGATAGTTACGTTGCATTTGCCGTCAAAAAATAATGGGCATAATCTCATTTGATCGCCTTTGCCAGGTTACCAATGGCAGCGGGTATCGCCAGGGGTTGCTTACCAATGATCACAGCCGCAAGCTGAATGACAGCGGTGCCTATATTGATGACCTTCTGAACTTTTTTTATCTGTAATATGGTTTTGTCAAGCTCCCCGGTAAGGGATTTAATGGATTTCAGGGTGTCATCTGCCTCCTGTATTTCCAGTGTGGTTGACAGGGCAAGCATATCTTCGCCCGCATTTAATATGGACCATTGCTTATCGGCCAGGGCCTGGTTCTCATCACGGCTAAGCTTCTTCCAGTTTGAAAAACGGTAATTGCCTATTGACTGGGCTAGTCCCAGAAAATTTTTTGCCAGCTCTGCTGCCTGGTCCGCGGTCAGGTTCTCCATGGCTGAATGTATTTGTTGTGTTTACAATTTTTTGAAATCAACTATGAGATCCTGTAAGTCGGCAGAATATCCGCCAAGTATTGACTGTATCTCCTTTACCGAAAGTTTATTCCTGTTCTCAAAAAGTTTTTGATGTCCGTTAGCTATAACAGTAAGACTCTTTGAGAATGTATTCAACTGTTCTTGTCTCAAAGAAATGGAATCAATTTCCCGGTAATAGTCTGATGCAAGTTTCACCCTGTCATAACCCGTAAGTTTCTCCATCAATAATTCAGAGTGGAGTGCAAAGTTTCTTTCTTTTTGAAAATTAAGTTCCATTACGAGGTTGCCTATAGAAGTCTTGAAAAGCCCGACCAGGACCTGTATATGCGGATTGCCTGTCTCGATCACCTGCCTGATCTTTTGTGTACGGTATCCTTCGGTAAAGGCCTGCGTTAACAGGCGACCAAGACCGCTGTACGCAGTCACGGTATTTTTGTCAATCGTCAATGGCCCGAATTTCCCTTCGGTTAAAGCTTCGTTCAAAGATTTTGTCTCGATGGCAGTAAGATTTCCTTCTGAAATCGCTCCGAGGCTCTTAAAATAAGCAGCCAATGTTTTGTATACTTTGGTTGTGGCTTTATCTGCATCAGAAAATAAACTGCAATCACACTTAACGGCAGTATCGCGAAGAATAACATTTCGCCGGATAAGATCAAACTGACAACGCCGTTCACAAAAGCTGCTGTATGTTACAGGCATCTCCTCATAGATCGCCAGGCTTTTTAACGACTTGTCTGATAGCTCTGATACCGGCTTCAAGGAGATACATCCGGAAAGAGAAAACAACAAGGCAATGATGAGTAGTCCTCGTGAAAGTATATCTGGTCTGTGCATAGCGACGGTTTTGTTTGATCCCAATGCTGCCGGATGGGATACGGGTTTGCTTCTCAAAGCGTGCTGAAATCCTAATTTAAACAAATCCCGGCTTTTGATAAATTTAATATCAGGGCAATGTGCAGTGTTTATGGCCAGGTTTGCCTGTATGCGAATGATTCAAAGATCAGCCTCATCTATTTAAAGGGATCCGTGACAGTGATAAGGATTTTGTCGATTTTGTTTTCATCCATATCGATTACCTCGAAAACAAACTGTTTCCATTTTACTTTCTCACCGGTGACCGGCATGTGATTAAGCTGCGACAAGATCAGTCCCCCCAGGGTATTGAAGTCTCCGCTGTTTTCTTCCTGTGAGATATCAAAAAAATGCAGGAACTCGAAGAAAGGGAACTGTCCATCAGCCAGCCAGGTATTATCATCCCGTTTATTGATCTGGTATTCGTTCTGATTATATTCCGATGTATCACCTACCAGGGCATCAACAATATCATCCATGCTTACCATCCCCTGTACGCGCCCATATTCATCCACGACAAACGCGTAATGAATCCGGTTTTCTTTAAACTTGTCAAGCACCTTATACGCTGAGGTGTTTTCATGCACCATTAACGGTTGCCTTATAAAGTCAGACAGCCTGAACGGTGTGGTGCTGAAGTCCTTTGGGAAAATATCTTTGACAGACACAATGCCCAATAACTTGTCGAGATTTTTTTGCACAACCGGGTAAACCGAATGAGCTTCTTCACCAGCTTTTGATTTAATGCTTTCAATTGACTCATCCAGGTCAAAATAAACAAGGTCATTGCGATGGGTCATTAATTGTGTCACTTTCCGATCACCAAGTGCGAATACCCTATGAACTATACTCTGTTCGATCTGTTGAATTTCACCGCCTTCAGCGCTCTCCTGGACCATGGCTTTGATTTCCTCTTCACTTACGATTCCTTCTTTCTGATGTCTGAGTCCAAACAGTCCAAGCACAAGATCATTCGTTCTGACCAGTAACCAGATGAACGGCTTCGTGATCACAGAAATGAATTTCATTGGTCCTGCAACGAACGATGCGATTGCTTCGGGAAACATAAGACCTATTCTTTTCGGTATCAGTTCACCAAATACGATAGAAAAAAAAGTGATGATGATGACAATCAGGATCACGGAAACCATTTCTGCATATGGTGCCAGGAAACTGACCTTTTCCACCGCACGTTGCACATTCAGGGTCAATGTATCCCCGCTAAAGATACCGGTCAGGATTCCGATCAGCGTTATGCCAATCTGAACGGTCGACAGAAAAGTATTTGGATTGTTTGCAAGATCCAGCGCCCGCTTCGCATTTGAATTTCCTTTTTTAGCGGCGCTCTCGAGTTTGAACTTCCTCGCGGACACAAGTGCAATCTCACTCATGGAAAAAACGCCATTGAGGAGTATTAGAAAAATAATAATTAAGATCTCCATGATATTTAATGAAAGAGCAGGATAAACCAGGCCTACCCTTTAAGGGAACTATTGCGTTTGGGGGTTAAAAATGGCCGTTGGGTACCGGATCTGGAAAAATGATCCCAATCCCAAAAGACTGCAACAACATTTACGGGAATCTGATAATTTCTTCATGCTGAAACAGCACGAAATTAAGGGTTTAGCCTGAATTTACCCTTATGCATAAGAATTGAAGGGAGATTACCAGCCTATCCCGTAATCCTCGCCGTGATTACTGCTTCCTCCCCACAAGGAACCATGTTCCCAATCGAAGTAGATCGCATTGATCGGACCGCTCGACCTGTTGGTAAAGCGCATTGTATATCCCATAGCTTTCAGTTCTTCCCTTACCTTGGGAGGTGTTGCCGATTGTAAAACAATATTACCTGCCCTGGGTTGCCTCTCCTTCATGGTAGTTCCTCCAAGTGATAGCCAAAGCTGGTCAGAATTGATGTTTGCAGCTTCAGTTGCCTGCTGAACAGTCATGCCGAACTCGACCATATTCAGGAAAAACTGCAGGAGATTCTGGTCCTGTGTGTCGCCTCCCTGTACTGCAAAGGATACAAATGGTTTCCCATCCTTGAGGGCCATAGACGGTGTGAGTGTTACTCTTGGTCTTTTTCCAGGTGTGATCACATTAAAAGGGCTGACGACCGAATCGAGCACAAAACTCTGCAGGCGCTGGCTCATGCCCACGCCTGTTTTGCCTGCTATGCAAGCAGGTATCCAACCACCACTTGGGGTAATGGAAACAACCCATCCCTCTTTGTCTGCCGCTTCAACAGAGGTAGTACCCCGCCAAAGCCTGTCCTGGTACAAACTATCATTGACATAAGAGGCTTCAATGTCATTGAAACCTATCGCGTCGGAACTGTTGGAAAGACTGTTGGACGCAAGTATTTCTGCGCTTTCGCTTCCAGGCTTGTCCGCAGGCAAATTGAAACTGATCGAATCATGTTTAGGAGTGGCACCACCCGGGGTTTTCTCAGCTGTGGTATCAGTGAGGGTTAAACGCTTTTTGAGCAGAGCCGTATAGGGATTTGTTTTTCCTTCAAAAGGATAAGGATCTCCCGGCGCAGCAAACGCATCATTTTTAGCTTCATTGATCAACTTAACTCTTTCTTTAGCGTATTCCTTGCTCAGCAGCCCCCTGATTGGTGTTTTTGGGGTAAAGCGCGGATCCCCATAGTAAAAATCACGGTCGGCAAATGCGAGATTCATAGCCTGGTAAACTGTATGTATATACTTACTCGAATTATATCCCATTTGTTTCAGATCGAAGTTTTCCAACAGGTTCAGGCTTTGGAGCAGCGCAGGTCCCTGGGTCCATTCCTGGAGTTTGTATACTTCGATCCCCTTGTAATTCACATGCAGTGGTTCTTCCTCTATGGGTTTCCATTTTGCAAGATCCTCCATCGTTATAAGGCCACCCTGTTCCTGGCAACCTCTTACAAATTCCTTTGCAATATCACCTTTATAGAATCTGTCATAAGCAGCCATAATTGCTTCCTTGCGCGACTTCTTGTTCCTGATCGCCTGTTGTTCAGCTTCTACCAGTTTTGTCAGCGTTTCGAGCAGATCTTTTTGTACAAAAATTTCGCCGGCTTCCGGAGCTTCTCTTTTTTCGCCGGGATGAGTAAGAAATACAGCCTTGCTGTATGGCCATTGCTTGATCATTGCTTTATTGGATTCAATGCTACGTGCTGTAGAAGCTTCAATAGGATAACCTGCAGCCATTTCCATTGCCGGTCCTAACACGTCTTTCAGACTCATCGTACCATATTCCGATAACATATGACAGATACCTCCAACGGTACCGGGTGTCACTGCCGCAAGCGGTCCGTACTCCGGCGGAAAATTGTATCCTTTATCTTTAAAAAACTTTACCGTGGCACCGGTCGGTGCAATACCCAACGCATTGATTGCGATTACTTTTTTTGTCTTAGGATTGTAGATGAGTGCCTGCGTTTCGCCTCCCCAGCTGAGCACATCCCACATAGTACAGGTGGCCGCGAGCATTGCGCATGCAGCGTCAACAGCATTTCCTCCTTTTTGAAAAATCATCGCCCCGGCAGTGGCAGCCAAAGGTTTGCCGGTGATCGCCATCCAGTTCTTGCCATGCAATGGCGGTTTCTGGGTTTGTTGAGCATTAAGCGATATTGAAATCAGGATGGTGACGGCAGTTAGAATGTTCCGGTTCATGTATATAAAATAGGTTATCATACAAGTTAGGGAAAAGTGAGTTACTAATTATCACTACGTTGAGATACATCCTTTGAATCAGGATTAATAAAATATGAAGTAGGCTTAAGCTGGTGGACATAAGATTCTCAACACCGGGAACGAAAATTGATTGTATATGGCATACCTATAAAATACACTATGAGCCAGGCTTTTGTAAGGGAAAGTGACGATCAGTGGTTACACGATCTTCCACCATCAATTAATTCGTTGCTCGTGTATCTCACCAGGGAAAACAATGGTATACCCGTATATCAAAAAGATCTTAAGACAGATAGCAATGGCCGGGAGGTGCATTGCATGAGCAATGGATTAGATTATGCCATTGATAAAGATGGCAAATGGGAAATTGTCTGGTGATGCAGACATCGCCGGCAAAAAGGCAAGCCAACGCGGCCGGAAAAAGCAGGTCAGTACAGCCGGAAATACACAAATCAGGCTTCCCGCAGGTAGTATAAAGGACTTTTATTTTCACGATTCGTTTATCTATCTTTAGTGTCATGCGATAGCCGCAGGATAGATCCCGCATGTTAGTAGCAATCACACTTGAATGGTTAAATACCTGTATACATATCTAAAGATAATTCTGAAAGATCCGTACTTCAGAAAGTCTTTCCTTAGTAACCTGTTTTTCCTGTTTCGAAAAATAATCTCACTTCGTGTCAATAGGAACAGGAAAGATATTATTCTGATCAATCTCACCGAACATATGGGTGATATAGTTGCCGCCGAACCCGTAGCGGCACATCTTCGCAATGAAAATCCGGATGCGTATATTATCTGGTGTGTAAATAAGAAGTTTGATGAACTGGTTAAATACAATCCTGCCCTGGATGCTATCATAACGGTCACCTGCATTGCTGAATGGATCATTCTTAAAAAGATGATCGGCAAAATGATCACAGTCTTTGACCTTCACCTGAACGGTCGTTCTTGTGGCACTTATAAACTGACAAACAAAAATCCAAACACTATTGGGATAACTGTCTTTAATTATCTCGGCTTTGGTAATCTCCTGGACGTTTTCTCAAAAACTGCAGGTATCCAAAATATTAAAAACCGTGCACCAACTTTTCATTTCTCTCCGGATAAATCCAATGAAGTTGTCTTTCCATTCGATTATGTTGTATTTCATCCTCTTGCAAATGATCAGGAAAGGAATTGGTCAAGTGAACAATGGAATGCACTGCTGCAACGGATCCTTGATCTATATCCCACTGTTCACGTTGTTGAGATAGGATTACAAACTGTTCTATCAAATTGCTCCCCGAGATTCCACAATCTTACTTCCAGGTTTAATCTTCAACAGGTTGCCTGTATTATAAAAAGAGCGAGGCTCTTTATTGGTGTTGAAAGTGGCTTTGGACATTTTGCCAATGCACTTGGCACCAACAGCGTTATCCTTTTTGGCTATTATCAGCAATACAAAAACTACCAGGTGTACTCGGGCCGTTTTGCTGAAGGAAAAGATGTCACGCTCTATTATCACCAGGGCAAGTTGCGGCATTTGAAAATGGAGGAGTTATGGCCCTCCGTTGAAAAACGTTTGGACCACGGCAGGGGAGGAGAAAAACTTATTCGTGTTTATTAGATCATTAATTTCACCATCCCGGCAAGTTGCCTTATCACGGTCCTGGCTGGCAAAGTATATATCCCATTAAGAACACTCAAACATTTTTTGCTTATGAAAAGTTTTCTCTTTGCATGTATTCTACTGTGTATTCTGGCTCCGGGCTATGCCCAGTCAAAAAAAATCTTCAACGAATCGGAAGCTGAAAAATCCAAAAGACTCGCCTGGTGGCAGCATGATCGTTTCGGTATGTTCATTCACTGGGGTCTTTATGCTTTACCGGCAAGGCATGAATGGGTAAAGAACCAGGAAAGAATAACAGATTCAGCCTATCAGAAATACTTTGACAATTTTAACCCGGATCTTTTTCAACCAAAAGAATGGGCGAGGATGGCCCGCGAGGCAGGAATGAAATATGCGGTACTTACTTCGAAACACCACGAGGGATTCTGTCTTTTCGATTCCAGGTATACGGATTATAAGGCTACAAAAACACAGGCAAAAAGAGATCTTGTAAAGGAATTTGTAGATGCATTCAGGGCTGAAGGATTGAAGGTTGGATTTTATTATTCACTGATAGACTGGCATCACCCTGATTTTACCATAGATAAAAATCATCCCCAGCGCGTAGCTGATCCCAAAAATTATGCAGCGCTGAACCAGGGGAAAGACATGGCTAAATACCGCGACTATCTCCATAAGCAGGTAGCGGAGCTGCTCACCAATTATGGCAAGATCGATCTGATGTGGATGGACTTTTCTTATCCTGGACAGGATGGTAAAGGAAGGGATGACTGGGGTTCAGTTGAATTAATCAAAATGGTACGCAAACTTCAGCCTGGCATCATAGTAAACGACAGGCTTGATCTGCGGGATTACGAAGACGGCGGCGACTTTGTTACCCCTGAACAATATAAGGTGGCAGAATGGCCAATGGAAAATGGAAAACGGGTACCCTGGGAAACATGTCAGACGTTTTCTGGTTCGTGGGGGTATTACCGTGATGAGAACACCTGGAAGGATAATAAACAATTGTTGACACTTTTAATTGAATCGGTGAGTAAAGGTGGAAACGTTTTGTTGAACGTTGGTCCTACAGCACGGGGTACATTTGATTCGCGGGCAAAAAAAGCATTGGGGCAGATGGGTGAATGGATGCAGGTTAATAGCCGATCCATCTACGGTTGTACCCAGGCCGATGGTTTTCAGAAACCGGATAACTGCCTGCTTACCTATAATTCTCAAACAAAAAGATTATATGTGCACCTGCTTGACTATCCGTTACAAAAGATCGTGTTACCAGGATTGAAGGGCAAGGTAAAGTATGCCCAGTTTCTGCATGATGGTTCCGAGATCAGGCCCACCGATCGTGATGGTCATGGATACAAACAACAAACAGGAGCCACCGGCGATCTTAGTCTAAGCTTGCCGGTAATAAAGCCGGATACCGAAATTGCAGTGATTGAACTTATTTTGAATTAAAATCAGGGGAGTGTTACAAGATGTTCAAACACTGAGATAATCGCACAGAATAGGGGATAAAGAATACCACGATGTGGTGATATCGCGGTCCGGTAAAGTGGCGTAGTTTTACGTCAGACATTCAGTACTGGTTCTCTGGTTGCCGGCACATGAATTGACTAATTTTGATTCAGAAAACAGAGTGACACAACAATAATTTTTTTCTCATAAGCAGTTAGTTTTGGTTATTCCCCTGTATTCTTACAGGGGATTTTTTGTTAATTAGCTTATCATGACGGACATGGATTATCCGGTTACATTTTCCCGCGTCAGGAGTTCATCAGAGCCGGAGTTTGCCGGGTGCCTGGAAATTTATCATGAGGCCTTTCCTGTTTTTGAACGGCAGCCTGATGAGTTGATCCGGCAGAGGATTGACGATGATAGCTGCATCTTATTGGCTGGAAAAAGAGAGGGGGAGATAGTATCTATGTCCGTATTATGGAACTTTGAAGGGACCCCGTATTTTTTCCTTGACTATTTCGCTGTCAAACACAGTAACAGGGGTTACCAGCTTGGAACCCGTTTTTTACAATATATCGTTGGCAATTTTTTGCAAAACGAAAGGCATCTTATCATCGAAGTTGAACATCCGCATTATGGAGACAAAGACGAAAGGGCAAAGAGAGTGCGATTCTATGTAAACAATGGGGGAGTTACAATAAACAACGTCCGATACTTTCTGCCACCATTGGGAGGAGCTGCTGAACCGATGGAGATGCAGCTGATGATTTTGCCTCAACCTGCGGAGATGCCAGGCGAAGAAGTAATTCAATCACTTATCTCAACGATTTACAAAAAAGTTTATCAGAAAGATTACAGACCCGGAGTTTAGGAACAAGCACCAAAGTTCTCGTGAAGAAGAGAACTTATTAAAGTTATCATACACGGCAGTCTCAACCTTTGTTACGGTAAACCGCTCAGGCAAACGATCCGCCTTTCATATTGGATTGTTGGAGAGCATGTAAAAAGTAATGAGTCGTCAATAGGGAACATATCCCATAACTGACAACTCATTACCCGAAATTTGATACCTGTCTGTTTAAATTTCAAAAATTAACTGCTCGTCCCTGTTTTCAACTTTGATCTTGCGAATGAAGTTATCATAACCTTCTTCTTCATCATGATTGCTGTAAACGCCGTACGCATCCATGCTGTAGCCGCGCAGGCCGTCGTTGGCTTCAATGATGTATATGATTGATGAGTCGGAAGGGTCTGATTCACCCTCAAACCGGAACGTTTTAATAATAGTTAGTTCATCTGCTGAATAACTTTTTCCGCGACCGGCCTGGAACTTTCCATCAACCAGTCGGAATTCATTATCCATCTTTTTTAGTCTTAGTTTTTCAAGAACCGAAGTAACGGTTGTCATTTGGACTTTATCTTCAGGTGCTGCATTTTGTGTAATCATAACATATAGTTTATCCCGTAGTCTAAACAAAACTCAAGCCTCTTTTGCAGACTTGCCCGGCACGGCCGATTGCTATATTTAACAGGCAAATCAGGGATAATCTGTAATGTCTGGAAAAAGGTGGGGAAAAATCTCTACGAACGCGGGGTCCGCATATTATTTTAAAAAGAATTTCGTTAGATTGAACATATGCCCTTGTCGAATCTGAAGTTAAATTATATTAGTGGAATGATGTTTCTGATCTTCCTGTTTTACATGGTGTCATGTCATAAGACACCTGCTGTTAATCAGAGTGTTTTTGATAATGATCCTACGCAGAAAGTGTTAGATCCCCAGTCTATTGATGAGGCTTCCGGGATCGCCGATAGCAGGATCAACAGGGGACATATCTGGGTGCAGGAAGACAGTGGAAATCCACCGCAATTATTCCTGGTCAGTCATGAAGCCAAAGTAAAAAAAACAATTTATCTCGATGGAATAACAAATCGTGATTGGGAGGACATGACTATAGCTAAAGGTCCGGATCCCTCATTGGATTACCTTTACGTAGCTGATATAGGTGACAACGGTGCCACGCAAAGCGATTATAGCATTTACCGGTTTCCTGAGCCATCGCTTACGGTCGATACCGTTCGGAAAATTGAAAGGATTGCTTTCAAATATCCGGATGGTGCGCATGATGCCGAAGCCTTGATTGTCGATGACCTGAATAAGGAAATATACATCATCACCAAGCGGGATACAGCTTCACGCGTGTATCGTATGAAGAATCCCTCCAGCCCAAACGATGTCAGCACGCTTGAATACGTTACCTCACTGAGATTCAACGGGGTTGTGAGCGCGGACCTGGCAACGGACAGGAAATCCATGCTGGTAAAAACTTATTCTGCAATTTATTACTACGATATAAAACCGGGGAAGCCCCTGGCTGAGGTTTTTAATTCAACCCCGGCTCCGGTAAGTTACCAGGTGGAACCGCAGGGTGAAGCCATCTGTTTCCTGGATGACAACACAGGTTTCTTCACACTAAGCGAAAAAGCGTTTGCTTCAACCGTGAAATTGTATAACTACAAGAGAAAATGATCAAAATGTAATTGTCAATTGATGATTGCTTACAGCAGAAGTGCCTGCAGCAATTGAGGTTGATCTCTCCAATACAATAGTGAGTCTTCAGAAACAACAGTTCCTATGGTCGTGCATGTTTACAACCAGCAATTGACAATTTACAGGAAGTATTTATCTGTATCCAGACATACCCTGGGTAGATTTGCAACCCCCGCGGGATGATACGCATGAGCTAACAGTAACAGTAGCAGTAATAGCAAGCAGAATAACTAAAAGTGTCCTTTTCATTTTTGTGGTATTTAGAGTTTGAATTAAGCCTGGCGGAACAAGGGCTTAACGATCACAGGGTGATTCAAAGGAAAACGGACGGGTAGCAGAGGGTAAGTTCCGCGAATCGAAAAAGTTTTGAAAAGGGTAGTTCTTAAGGGGAGATTTCTGTCGGATTGGATGACCAGAGATTCAAAATAACGCAGAAAAAATTGAAATTGCAAGCCTGCCTTCTGAAAACTTAAAATTTTTTTGCTAATCATTTGATCTTAAATACTTTTAATAACAAATCCAATACTAAATGAAAGTACATTTTATAGCCATAGGCGGAAGTGTTATGCATCAATTGGCCATAGCATTGAAGCTAAAGGGTTATACCGTCAGCGGGAGTGATGACGAAATCTTTGAACCCGCCCGTTCGAACCTGGACCAGGCTGGAATTTTACCTCCTGATACCGGTTGGTTTCCCGCGAAGATCACCGCTGACCTGGACGCCGTTATTCTCGGCATGCATGCAAGAAAAGAAAATCCTGAACTTCAGCGGGCCATCGAATTAGACCTGAAGATCTATTCTTTCCCTGAATACATTTACCAGGAAAGTCTCCAGAAAAAACGCATAGCGGTGGGCGGCAGTCATGGAAAAACCACGACGACGTCCATGATCATGCATGCGTTAAAGGGTGCCGGTTATGATTTCGATTACCTGGTTGGTGCGCGCCTGGACGGATTTGCCCAGTCCGTAAATATTACAGATGCGCCAATCATCGTTTGTGAAGCAGACGAATACCCGGCATCGGCCATAGAGAAAAGACCCAAATTCCATTTCCTGTTTCCGCATGTGGCCATTCTGACCGGGATAGCCTGGGATCATATCAATGTATTTCCAACCTTCCCGTTTTATCTTGAACAGTTCTCGATTTTTATTAGCATGATCAAAGAGGGCGGCCTGCTCATCTATAATGAGTCCGATCCGGTTCTTACAGAACTTGTTAATCAGCATTTTCGTTCAGATATCCGGTATCAGCCTTACCATGTTCCTGATCATACCATCAGTGAAGGCAAAACCGAGGCAATCATTGAAGGTGCAGGCGGAATGCTGAGGGTATTCGGAAACCACAACCTGCTTAACCTGAATGCGGCCTGGTATGCCTGCAAAGAGCTTGGAATGGATGCTTCAACTTTTATGAAGGCTATGGCAGATTTTACCGGGGCCTCAAAAAGACTCGAATTGCTGGCTTCCGGAAAAAACACCAACGTTTACCGCGATTTCGCCCATGCTCCCTCAAAAGTTAAAGCTACTATTGAGGCGGTTAAAGCGCAGTATCCGGGAAGGAAACTGATAGCACTGCTTGAACTGCACACTTATAGCAGTCTGAACGAGAAATTCATGGAAGAATATAATGGAGTGATGACTATGGCCGATGAAGCGGCCGTATTCTACTCAAAACATGCACTCGAACTTAAGAAAATGCCGGATCTCGCTGTCGGGGCCGTATCGGCAGGATTTAATAAACCAGGGCTCGAAGTAATAAATAAACGCGAAGATCTGGAGCGGTGGTTAAAAAAACAGGATTATGAAAATGCCAGTTTGTTGCTCATGAGTTCAGGTAATTATGATGGATTAGATATGCTTACCTTTGCGGAACAAGCCAGTAAAAACAAGTTGAATTAAATTACATAGACGCTCATGCTACAATTGTCCAAGCCGCTGGCTGTTATCGATCTTGAAACTACCGGGATAAACTTATCTGCAGACCGGATCGTTGAAATCGCCATTATCAAGATTATGCCTGATGGTAAAAAGATCGTTAAAAGGAAAATTCTCAACCCGGAAATGCCTATCCCGCCATCGTCTACTGAATTTCATGGTATTACCGATGAGATGGTTAAAGACGCGCCGACATTTAAGCAGGTAGCCAACGAGGTCAAACAATTCCTGGAGAACGCTGATCTTGCGGGTTATAACTCCAACCGTTTCGATATACCTATGCTCGCAGAAGAATTCCTGAGGGCTGGCCTTGATTTCGAAACAAGGGGACGCAAATTCCTGGATGTACAAAAGATCTTTCACCAGATGGAACAACGCACATTAAGTGCAGCTTATAAATTCTATTGTAACAAAGTACTGACTGATGCTCATAGTGCTGAGGCAGACGCCTCGGCCACCTGGGACATCCTGGAGTCACAGATAGACCGATATCCCCAGTTAGGCACCACACTCGATACGGTACTTAAATGTATTGGTGAAGACCTGGTTGTTGATCTGGCACGCCGGATGGTCATCGAAAATGGCGTTGAGGTCTTCAACTTTGGCAAACACAAGGGTAGGTCGGTCGCTGAGGTGTTAAGAACAGAGCCACAGTATTATGACTGGATGATGAAAGGCGATTTCCCACTTCATACGAAACAAAAACTTACCGAAATTCTGAACAGGAGCTTGTTAAAAAAGGGATAAATAATCAAACCTTTAATTTCGGACCATCTTACCGGCTGAAAAATTGTATTTTACAGAAATAACGCGGGTCTTCGATTGGAAAATATTGTCATCATACCGACTTATAATGAAAAGGAGAATATAGGAAAGATCATATCCGCGATTTTTTCATTGAATCAACCTTTTCACGTTCTCGTTATTGATGATGGCTCACCTGATGGTACCGCTGCGATCGTCAAAGAGCTGCAACTCAGTTACCCCGGAAAACTTTTCCTTGAAGAAAGAAGCGGTAAGCTCGGCCTGGGCACAGCCTACATCTTTGGTTTTAAGTGGAGCCTTAGCCGCGGATATTCTTTCATATTCGAAATGGATGCCGATTTCTCACATAATCCCAATGATCTTATTCGTTTATATGACGCCTGCAAGACAGGTGGTGCAGACATGGCAATCGGTTCAAGATATGTCCGTGGAGGCGGCACTGTGAACTGGCCAAAGGACAGGATCATGCTTTCAAAGGGAGGATCGCTGTATACAAGAATGATCACCTGGATGCCGGTGAAAGACACTACGGCTGGTTTTGTTTGTTATCGTCGCATTGTCCTTGAAACCTTGAACCTGGATGAGATCAGGTTCCTCGGGTATGCGTTCCAGATAGAAATGAAGTTTGCCACGTGGAAACTCGGATTTAAAATAAAAGAAATTCCTATCATTTTCCAGGACCGGAAATTCGGGCTTTCAAAAATGCATAAGGGCATCGTAAAAGAAGGAGTGCTCGGAGTACTCAAACTCAGGTGGCACAGCCTTTTCAAAGATTACCGCAGACGGGTCAAGAACACCGGTAACCCGGCTTATTCGGAAAGGACCAATGATGAGGTCCTGATGAAATCCAAGTAATTTCTCTAGCTTTTTTCATGATGAATTTTGTTCCGGAGCAGGATACTTCCGTGTCCCAGGTGTCGTAAATTTCCGCCCATTACTCCTGCGGGATAAGTTGAGTGTAAATAAAAGTTTAGCGCAGCTGATCATATTATTCTAACTCTAACTTATCTTTCATATCCAAAACCTTTAACCGATGCGAGGTCATCTCCTGCTTTTATGTGTATCTATTTTTTCATTATCCGTTAAGGCACAGAAAAAAGTTTTAGATCACAGCGTTTATGATGCCTGGGAGTCGATCGGTGAGCGAAGTATTTCCAATAACGGCCGATTTGTGGTCTATGCCATTAATCCTCAGGAAGGCGATGGAACCATGGTGATTCAGGCTTCCGACAATAGCTATAAAATGGTGGTTCCGCGTGGATACAATGCCAACTTCACCGGGGACAACCGATTTGTAATCTTCAAAATCAAGCCGCTTTTCAAAGACGTAAGAGAAGCCAGAATTAGAAAAAAAACGCCCCCTGAAATGCCAAAGGACAGTCTTGCTATTGTTGAGCTGGGCAAAGACAGTGTGTTGAAGTTTCCGTCAGTCAGATCCTACAAACTTCCCGAAGAAGGAAATGGCGTGTGGGTTGCCTGGCTTTACGAAAAAAATACGTCTCCATTAAACAAACCTGCTGTACGCCCTGACTCGCTCACCCAGATCTCCAATATGATGAGAATGGCGGACAGTCTTTCAAGGATTGTTGACAGCATACGCAACAAAGCAAATGAAGCAAAAACCAAAGGGATAGCTACGCTCCAGGCGCCAAAAAACGCGCGCACAACGAACAGGATCTCTGAGCGGGTTGAAGAAGGTGCGGAACTTGTACTTCGTAACCTTCATACCGGTGAAGAAAGAAAATATTCATTGGTGAACGATTACCTGTTCAGCAAAAATGGAAAGATATTCTTGCTCGAAACCTCGCGGAAAAACACGGATACGCTGGTAAATGCTTCTGTGATCTGGACCGATCTTGCTTTGGCAAAGTCGGACACTATCCTGAGAAAATTTAATGATGCACGGAATTTTTCTTTTGATGAAGATGGGACACAGTTGGCGTTTGTAGCGGAAAGAGACAGCTCAACAAAAGCCCTGCGAAAATTTTATAAACTTTATTATTATAAGCCGGGAATGGACAGCGCTGTTAAACGCGTTGACAGAAATACATCCGGAGTTCAGAATGGGCTAACCCTCAGCGATAGCTCATTGCCGAGGTTCAGCAAAGATGGCAAAAAGTTATTTTTTGGCCTGTCACAAATCAGGGAGCCCAAAGATACGACACAGCCTGATTTTGAAACTGCCCGCCTTGACATCTGGCACTATAACGATGACTATCTTCAGCCTCAGCAACTGAAACAGTTGAGGACAGAAACGGGAAGATCTTACCAGGCCGTATTGACCGCTGATCAGCAAAGAGTGGTTCAACTTGGCGGACCCGATGCAGAAAATGTTTTCCTGGTAGATGAAGGCAATGCAGACTATGTTATTGCAACTTCTTCAAAAGGCAACAGGATCGAATCACAATGGCAGGGATTTGCCAAACAAACTGCATATGTAATCTCTGTAGCTGACGGAACCCGTAAAATCATAAAAGAAAAACACCGTGGTTTGTTTACCGTGTCTCCCCAGGGGAGATATGTAACATGGTATGATGGGGCGGCCAAACATTATTTTGCTTACAATGTGAAAACAGGTGTGACCAAAAACATCTCAAAAAAAGTTACGACTCCCTTGTTTGATGATGAAGATGACCATCCTGATGAACCGCCATCCTTTGGTATCATCGGATGGATTGAAAATGACGTAGCGCTGCTTGTCAATGACCGCTATGATATCTGGCAACTCGATCCCGATGATGCCAAAGCTCCTGTTAATGTGACCGGTGGCTATGGTAAAAAGAACAGGATCGTTCTGAAATATATCAGGTTCGACAGGGAACAGCGGTTTATCAAAGCAAATACTGCTTTGCCTTTGGAAGCATTCAACCGAAACAACAAACACAGTGGTTTCTATACCAAAACGCTGGGTACTGACGGCGACCCCACATTAATGACGATGGGTGCACATGGCTATGTGATGCCGTTAAAAGCAAAACAGGCCGAAGTTTACCTTGTTGGAAGAATGACTCCGCAGGAGTCTCCCAACGTATACACGACAACCGATCTTAAATCTTTCACTAAGCTGAGTGATATCAATCCGCAGCAAAAAAACTATAACTGGCTCACAGCGGAGCTCGTCAGGTGGAAAATGTTTGATGGCAAGGAATCTGAAGGTCTTGTTTACAAACCTGAAAATTTTGATCCTAAGAAAAAATACCCGGTAATTTTTTATTTCTATGAACAGGATGCAGACGGTCTTTACAACTACCGGGCGCCTGCACCTAGCGCATCGACAATCAATATTCCATATTTTGTTAGTAACGGATATATAGTCATGGATCCAAACATTCATTACAAAGATGGTGAGCCCGGAGAAAGTGCATACAATTCAGTAGTCTCTGCGGCGAAACATATGTCCAGGTTCCCATGGGTTGATTCCACTAAAATGGCAATCCAGGGTCAGAGCTGGGGAGGGTACCAGGTAGCATACCTCGTCACACGTACAAAGATGTTTGCCGCTGCAGGCGCAGGTGCGCCCGTCGCAAATATGACAAGTGCATATGGTGGTATCCGTTGGGGAACCGGTATGAACCGCCAGTTTCAGTATGAGCGCACGCAAACAAGAATCGGAGCAACTTTATGGCAAAGGCCGGATCTTTATATAAAAAACTCCCCGTTGTTTAAGGCAGATAAGATTTCAACACCACTGCTGATCATGCACAATGATGCTGACGGGGCTGTTCCATGGTACCAGGGGATTGAGCTGTTCACCGCGATGAGAAGACTCAATAAAAAAGTATGGATGTTGCAGTATAATGGTGAAGATCATAACCTGGTAGAAAGAAGAAACCGGAAAGACCTCAGCATCCGGCTGGGACAATTTTTTGATCATCACCTGAAAGGAGCGCCGGCTGCAAAATGGATCAGCGAAGGCGTACCGGCAGTGCTGAAGGGCATTGATCCGGGAACGGAATTGCCCTCGCAGGAAAAAAAGGCTTTTTAGATCCCCGGCAGAAGGCATTCCTGTTAATGAGCTGGCAATAGCTTAACCCGGCAACGCATGGGCGCCCGGCCCCTCTGATTAGTGCAAATCGATTCCCCCGATTCAAGCTACTTATTAATTGACATAAAATGACTAAGTCTATTCGGGGATTTTTGCGTAAGCCGAAACACAAGGTAGGGATCTGTTGTATTGCAAAAAATGAAGACCGGTACCTGGATGAATGGGTGGAGCATCATTTGCAAATTGGGGTAACTCGTTTCTATATTTATGACAATGAATCAACAACTCGTATTGCAACTGTTTTAAGTGGGTACATACAAAAGGGAATAGTGAAGGTCGAACCTTTTCCTGGCTTTAAAATGCAAATAAAGGCGCGTAAGCACTGCCTGGCAAACTATGGAAGGAATGTCAATGGATAGCTTTTATCGATGTCGATGAATTCATTGTGCCAAAAACTCGGAACGGCAGTCTGGGTGATTTCCTGGAGAGCTACAAAAAATTCGTGGGTCTCGGCATACACTGGCGGGTTTTGGGATCCAACGGGCACCTGGAGAGGCCAGAAAAATCGCAGTTAGAAAGTTATACAAAAAGATCGCTGTTAACAGGGGGAATGAACCGTCACATCAAAAGCGTGGTGCAGCCAAGGCATGTCAGAAGCGTTCCTAAAGATCCCCATCACTTCCGGTAGAAGTTTGGGAAATATTGCGTCAATGAAAACTTTGAGCGTATCAATGGGGCCGTGGCTACTCACACATCGAATAAAATTCAGCTCAACCATTATTTCGTTCGCTCACTCGAAGATTTCAGGCTCAAGGTGGCGAGAGGGAGGGCAGATAGTGAAATGCAACGTACGGTTGAAGAATTTCAGATAGTTAATGAATTTGCAAACATGGTCATCGATGAAACATCCTTAAGCTGAGATTGATCTTAAGCAGGCAATCAGTTGACTAGGCAGCATTCACCGAGATATAGCGAACCAATGTTCGTTTTGCTATAGGAAGTAACGTTTCATCTATAGGAAAACTCAGCGGTGTCTCGATCGAATATACTGCAGGATGCGGAAGATTCTTATTTTGCCGCATAAGTTCAGCCTTAATGTTCTCGTAACTGTTCACGATGTTTCGCTGCCATTGGTTCACGAATTCAGTCTTGATGGCGCGGTACTTTTCATCATGTTTCTCAAAAATGCTGAGGCGGTATTTATATACCCTCGTTTCACGGGTACTGCCGTCGCTTAAAAAAAAATATCCTTCATGTATTTTGATGGGAAGGATGCCCACAGGGAAAACGGTTAGCTTGTCTTCTACAAATTCATATATCTCGGTACCATTGCTGATAGCCCGTTTCATTTTGTCGCTAGCATAATTAATGATGTCTTCGAGCTCTTTCATCAGGTCATCATCTTCGATCAGTTGTTCATACAGTAACTGTAGCTTTTCCATCTGTATGCCAGTCAGTTTTTTAGGAAACTGTTCCTGCAGATATTTCTTGTTCTCCCTGAACGCGACTAAATTGTTGTAGTGAAAAATGATGTCAGAAAGTTGTGGGTATAGTTTATTTTCATTGAAGTGATTGCTGATTTCCTGCAAATAGGCGAGGAGCGTGTATTTTTTTAGTTCAAAATCTATATAACCATCAGCGAACCAGGTCTCGGAGAGTGTTTTCATGGTGTATAAATATTTAAGTTAGCGTACAGGCAGCAGTCGGATATCTCTAATTCTGAATTTACAAAAAAAATATTTCATTATGAAAATTAGTTTTCTGGTTTTTTTCTCTTGCTTAATACTCAGTTCGTGCACTTACAAGGTTTATGTAGTCAGGCATGCTGAAAAATCCACTTCGCCACCGGACAACCCGGTTCTGTCTGACGCCGGGACTGCACGGGCGCTCAGTCTGCGGGAAACATTAAGGAACAAAAAGATCAGGTACATCTATTCCACCAATACTACCCGCACGCAAAACACAGCGGCTCCACTTGGGGAAGTATTACATATCAAAACGGTCACGTATCCCGCAAGGCCAGACAATAACTTTATTAAAACACTCAAAAGCAATGCCGCCAACCAGCTTGTAGTCGGTCATAGCAACACCATAGATGATGTAGTGAATATGCTGGTCGGTAGTAAAGCGATTCCGGAAGATTTACCCGATGCTGCTTATGATAATCTGTACATAGTCAAAATGCCTAAATCGGGCAAGGGTAATGGTCGCCTCGAGAGCCGCAAATATGGCAAAAAAAGTCAGTCGGTAAGTACCGCAGCCAAACCGGCCATGTCGTCCAATGATTGATGCACTACTGGTTACCTAAATCCGGTAAGCGCTTATAAAAAGTAGCGGCCTGGTGTCAGTATTCTCTTTGAGGATTGAAGTTTTCCAGTTCTTTGGCTACGGCATTCAGAAAAGTAGCACCAAGTGAACCATCTATGATGCGGTGATCATATGACATAGACAGGTACATCATATGACGTATGGCAATGGAATCACCCTGGGCCGTTTCAATTACAACCGGTCTTTTCTTGATGGCGCCGACAGCAAGTATAGCTACCTGCGGTTGATTGATAATTGGTGTTCCCATGAGACTGCCAAAAGTACCGACGTTGGTAAAAGTAAATGTACCACCGGAGGTGTCGTCGGGTCTGAGTTTGCCGTTACGTGCACTGTTGGCAAGATTGTTCACCTGCTTGCTTAGACCAACAAGATTCAGCTGATCTGCACTCCTGATAACCGGAACAATAAGGTTACCGTTCGGTAACGCAGTTGCCATCCCGATATTAATGTCTTTTTTTACGATAATCTGATCACCATCCACACTGCTGTTTAACCAGGGGTACTTTTTGATACATTTCACGATGGCTTCAATAAACAAAGGGGTAAAAGTTATTTTATCGCCTTCTCTTTTCTCGAAATCTTTTTTTATCCTTTCTCTCCATTGTACCAGGTTAGTAACATCGGCCTCAGTAAAACTCGTAACGTGGGCACTTATGCGTTTGCTATCCACCATGTGTTTCGAAATGAGCTTCCTCATCCGATCCATTTCTATGATCTCCGTGTTGCCGGTGTAAATGGCAGGAGACTGGGTATTTGATTCAGTAAAGTTAGGCTGAGTTGAAAGTTCCGCCTTACTGGCCTGTTGGTTGAACTGGCGTAACTCACTGCCCTGGCTCGTTGCAGGTGTTCGTTGTCCGGACTCATTAGCTGCGGCAGTCTGTACTTCGTTGCGTCCTCCCGGAGATGTAACCCGGGTTCCTGAACGGCGGTTATCTACAAATGATAAAATATCCTTTTTCGTAACCCTTCCTTCATTACCGGTTCCGGGAATCTGTTCAAGTTCAGTCATGCTGATCCCTTCACTCGAAGCGATATTTAAAACAAGGGGTGAATAAAAACGATTGCCCGGTACCGGCGCATCCTTCCGTTGCTGATCCGGCATTTTTTGCCAGTTCGATCCCGGGGAGGCAGCGCCGTAAGCGGTAGTTTCCGGTTGCAGGGATCCATTATACGACTTAGTATTACCTGGGTGGGCACCGGCATTGCCGTTATCGCCACCTCCATTATACAATGCGGCCTCTTCGGCAGCTGTCCTGATCTTTGCGATCACCGCTCCAACAGGTACAACATCGTTTACCTGGAACAATATTTCTTCCAGCACACCCTCCGCTATAGACGGTACTTCACTGTCAACCTTGTCCGTTGCAATTTCAAGGACTGTTTCATCAGCGCTGATATGATCGCCCGGTTGTTTGTGCCACTTAAGTATAGTTGCTTCAGTGATACTTTCCCCCAGCTTAGGCATTACCAATTCAACTATTGCCATATTCACCCTTTATTTAAATTCTGATTATATCTCTAAGTGCCTGCGGCCTCCGGCCAAAGGTAATTATTTCCTAATAATACCCTTACTATACTGAAATCTCCCGGTTATTGGAAGTTGATGAGTTAAATCAACCTTGTTCAAGGATCAGTTTGCGTAACAGATTAAGGGCATAGTTAGCGGTCAGTTCGATATTTCGTTGCCGGTTGAAGCGAAAATGAAATTTCTGGGTGTCTACCTTTTCCCTCGTGCCCGCGGCCACCCACACCGTTCCGACAGGTTTTTCCTCACTACCTCCATCAGGGCCCATGATGCCTGAAACAGCTACTGCATAATCCGTTTCGAGTTCCAGCAGCGCACCCTGCACCATTTGTTTAACCGTTTCTTCACTTACAGCTCCCACAGTGGCCAAAGTCTGATGGTTAACTTTCAACACTTTCTCCTTGACCTGGTTGTCATAACTGACTATCCCCCCTTTAAAAAATGAAGAAGCACCTGCATCTGCTGTTAACAGGTGTGCAATATACCCGCCCGTACAGCTTTCAGCTGTCCCTAATGTTCTGCCTTTTTCTTTTAACAACCCGGCTACCACCTGCTGAAGATTCTGATCCTTGTCGACAACGAGCCATTCTTTTACCAGGTCTCTCAGCTCCTGGAATTGCAGATCAAGTTCATGGCCCAATTCCTCTTTGTTGTCGCTGGTACCGGTAAGGCGTAACCGAACCATGCCATAGTTAGGCAGGTAGGCCAGCTTGATGTGTGCCGGTATTTTTGATTCCCAATGCTGAATATGTTCAGCAAGCACTGATTCCCCAACTCCTGCCGTCAGTAAAGTTCTGTGGAGTATATAGGGCGTTTTGAAATACTGTTTAAGACCCGGGATCACATGGTCATTCATCATTCCCTGCATTTCATGCGGTACTCCCGGCATGGAGACATAAATCTTTCCATCTTTTTCAAACCACATTCCAGGTGCTGTACCTCGTTTATTCTGAATCACCGTGCAGGTATCAGGTACCTCGGCTTGTTTAAGATTTCTTTCCAGTATCGGTCTGTTAGATAGCTTTGAGAAAATAGTTTTCACGTTCTCCAGGGCTCCCGGATCAACAATCATTTTTCCATTGAAGTATTCACATAATACCGGTTTTGTAATGTCATCTGCAGTTGGGCCAAGTCCTCCTGTTATCAGTATAATCTCTGCATCCCTGCTTTCTTCTTCAAGCGCTTTCACGATATCGGTCCTGTTATCACCAACAGCGACGCGGCGCTTGAGCCAGATACCATTATTGTTAAGCTCACGTGCTATCCATGCAGAATTGGTGTCGATTACCTGGCCGATAAGGAGTTCATCACCTATAGTAATAATTGATGCGAAAATCATAATCTGATTAAAGGAGTTTAATTTCGGGTGTAAAGTAATAATGCCTGAAGTATGAAAAAAGTTTGTTTACTGTTAACCTTTTCGATCAGTTGTATGCTTTCGTCGGGGCAGACTATCAGCGAAAAACTAGGAAAGGCAATTGCTTCATTGGAGAGAGATCCCCAGATGGAAGCGGCTATAGTTAGTCTATATGTTATTGATTCGGATAATCAAACTTTGGTGTTTGAGAAGAACAGCCGGTACGGACTTGCTCCTGCAAGTACCCAAAAGCTCTTTACTGCTGCTGCTATGCTTGAGTTACTTGGTCAGAAATACAGTTATAAAACAACAGTCAGTTTATATGAGCAAACCAACGATGAAGGTAAATCCGGCATAATCGGTATTACCGGAAATGGCGATCCTTCGCTTGGAAGCTGGAGATTTGCGGGCACAAAAAAGGAATTTCTATTAAAAAAATGGGCGGACGAACTGGTCAAAGCCAGGCCCGGTCTTAATCTCAGGACGATATATGTAAATGATCTTCTGCCCGGTAATCTGCAAACCATCCCCGATGGATACATCTGGCAGGATATAGGCAATTATTATGGTGCAGGAACAACTTTGTTAAACTGGAGCGAGAATCAATATGATATCGTATTCAGATCCGGAGGAACTGGCAAACAAGCCACGGTTATTAAACTGGACACTACCCAGAAACCACTGAAATATCATATTTCAGTGATGGCCGGAGCAAGTGGCAGCGGAGATAACGCATATATTTATGCTGCACCGTTTGCCAGCTTAGCTGTAGTCAGTGGCACTATACCACCAAATCAACAAAACTTCACCATTTCAGGTTCAATGCCGGATCCTGCTCATACCCTGGCACTTGGTTTACAAAATCATCTGGTGCTTGCCGGAGCTAAAGCTGATCCCGGGATTGAAATAAAAAGCACAGGAGGACTTCACACCACCGAAGCGACAAGCAAAAGTAAAGTCAACGGAACTTCTTCGACCTGGAATGATTATTCAACACTTATTTCTTCTGCATCACCGGTTTTGTCAATTGATCACCGCTCTCCGACACTCGACAGCCTTGTATTCTGGTTTCTCAGGAAAAGCATCAACATGTATGGCGAAGCCTTTGTGAAAACTTTAGCCAATGAAAAAAACGCCGGGTTCAATCTTGATAAGGGCCTTGGTAAGATCATCGAATTCTGGATGGCAACAGGGATCCGCAAGTCTGAAATTTCTTTGATTGATGGAAGCGGACTTTCCCCTCAGAATCGGGTGACTACCCGGGCCATCACGCAGGCGCTTCAATTCAGCTCGGGAAGAAGCTGGTTCCCGGCTTTTCTGCATGCGATGCCGACATACAACGGGATGAAAATGAAAAGCGGTTCAATCAACGGTTCACGGGCCTTTGCTGGCTATCATAAATCGGCAAACGGGAAAAAATACACATTTGCGATGATCATCAACAACTATAATGGCAGTCCGACAGAGATAGTGAAAAAAATGTATGTGGTGCTTGATTTATTGAAGTAGATAGATGATCTATTGAAATAATAACCTATTTGTTTATCATACCATCCACACTGATCTTACCGGGTCCGAGTAACAGTATTACGAGATATCCTGCCAGGAACATGGCACCATGTTCACCATCTCCGAAGATCTGGTAATTATGGGCGATGGCGACTACCACACACATGGCTATGATCAGAGGGATCACCGCTAACCTCGTAAACAAACCAAATATCAGGAAGATTGAACAGAAGAATTCCGCAAATATATCAAGGGCAAGAGACACACCCGAGCCCATGCCAAGAAAATTTATAAATCCGTTTTTCATCTGTGCAAACTTTACCAGTTTGTCGTATCCATGTGGTATCATAAAGACTCCAAAGCTTACCCTTAACAACAACATAGCGATATTGAAAGCACCCTGGGAATAACTGATGGAAAGAAGTTTCTTCATGAAAGCAGTTTTTTGTCAAAAATAATATCTTAGTTCAAAAGAATGGCATATTTGAATAAGAGATGGAGTCAGATACCATCATACCTTTGCATTTATTGCAATCGTCGGCTTTCATACCTCATGTAAAACCTTGTAAACAGGGGGTTTTATCAGAACGAATTGTTAATTACTATACTTATCCACAGCTGTTTGGAACGATGTTTGGTAGAGGATAAAATATTTAGAAACTTTACTGCGTTTAATCCCTGACAAGGATAAATGGAATCAATTGTTCTGTTAAAATCCTTACATATATGGGAAACATTTTTGAGAGCCTGCCAGGAGCGAGGCCGGTGGGCCAGGAAAAAACAATAAATGAACGGATGAAACAAACTACAGTTCTCGTATTTCTTATAGGACTTCATGTGATTTCGTTTGCCCAGCAAACCAAATTCATAAATGACCCTCAAAAAGATCTTAAGCAGGCGAAGGATTATTATCAGAAAGAGCAGTACAGTTTAGCTTATCCGATTTTGAAGGATTTGCAGCTCAGGCAAAGAGATGCTGAAAGGACCAGCCAGGCGCTCGACTACCAGGAGGTAAAATATTATACTACCGCATGTGCGCTTCGCCAGAACGAAGAGGCCGCTGTGCAGCAGGCAAAAGATTTTATTGACCTGGAGGATAATTCGGCAAGGGTACAGATGATGAGTTTCAACCTTGCTGAATATTATTACCGAAAGCAGGATTATGCGACTGCCACCAGCCTTTATGAAAAGGTAAGCCTGGATAACCTGACAAATGAAGAGATCGCCGATATGAAATTTCATCTCGGTTATTCTTATTTCACAGATAAACAATATGAGAAAGCCCGGCCGCTTTTCGATGCGATAAGACAGCTCCCTAAAGACAGGAATTATATTGACGCTAACTACTATTACGGCTACATATCATTCAATGAGCGGAAATATAATGACGCCCTTACCGCTTTCCGGGTGGTGGAAAATGATAAGAACTACAGCAATGTGGTTCCTTATTATATTGCCAATATCCTGTATACCCAGGGACAGAAAGACAAAGCCCTGGCCTATGTTGAGCAAAAAATGAAAGGTGGCGGACAGATTTATGATACTGAATTGAGACATCTTGTTGGTCACGCTTACTTTGAGAAAGGGCAGTTTGATAAAGCCCTTCCATATCTCGAAGCCTTTGTGAAAAAATCGGAGAAGGTATCACGGGAAGATCTTTATGAGCTTTCTTACTCTTATTATAAGGGTTCTAACTGGACAAAAGCGATCGAAGGATTCAAGCAGCTTGGTGACGGAGGTGATTCACTTGCCCAACATTCCATGTATCTCCTGGGTGATGCTTATCTTAAAACAAACCAGAAAGCCAATGCAAGAAATGCATTTCTCGTAGCAGCATCGAATAACAGCAATGCAAAGCAGAAGGAGATAGCCACTTTTAATTATGCCAAGCTCAGCTACGAACTCGGCTACCAGGATGTGGCACTTACTGAACTTCAAAAGTTCAACGACACCTATAAGAGCTCCGAATACGGCGACGAGGCGCGCGAACTGCTTGTAAACGTGCTGGCAAATACAAATAATTACAAGGAAGCATTAACTATGATTGAGGCCATGCCTGCCAATTCAGTCAATGCAAGGAGGCAATATGCTAAAATCCTTTATGGACGTGCAACCGAGATGATTAATGATGGTATGTTGCTTGCCGCCAACGACCTGTTAACAAAAGCCGAAGCGGATGTAAACAACGCGGCTTACCTGCCATTTATAAAGTTCTGGAAAGGTGAGATCGCTTACCGGATAAACCGGATTGACGATGCGATCAGGTATTATTTTGATTATCTGAAATCAGGAGCGGTCAACGGAGAAGCAAATCCTACGAATGCCAAGTACAATCTTGGTTATTGCTTCATGAAAAAGGAGAATTACCAGCAGGCACTTGGATTTTTTACCCAGATTGCAGGCACGCCGCGGATCAATTCACCGACTATGGAACAGGACGCATACATAAGAAGTGCGGACTGCTATTATATGAACCGTGAATACAGTAAGGCTTTGGCCATGTATAACAAAGTGCTTGAATTTTCATGGCCAGCCAGCGACTATGCTACTTTCCAAAAGGGAATGATCGCCGGCGCCGGAACATCCAATAATAAAGAGAAGATCACCCTGATGTCTTCAATTGCCAGGAAATTTCCCGCATCCCCGCTGATAGCTGATGCAAATATGGAGCTGGCAAACTACTACATGGTTAATGAACAATATCCTGAGGCCATACCTTTCCTCAAGAACGTAGTTAACGATCCGAATCCTGCGCTGAGGCCTAAAGCAATGCTGAGACTGGGTATCGTTTATTACAACCAGGATAATAATGATGCGGCCCTGGAACAATACACAACGCTCCTTAAGCAGTTTCCAAATTCACCTGAGGCTGATGCTGCCCTCGAGAATGCAAGGTCAATTTATATCGAGCAGGGCAAAACCAGTGAATATGTCGGATTCGCCAGGTCAATGGGTAAGAGTATTTCCGGCACGCAGGAAGATCAGCTGGCCTACCAGGAAGCTGAGGTCCAGTTCAACAATGGAAATTTCCCTGCAGCAGCAAAAAAATTCGAAGATTATCTCGCAAAATTTCCGGAAGGCAAGTTTTCTCTTGAAGCACTATACTACAAAAGCGAAATCTATTTCAACCAGAAAGACTGGTCAAAAGCTGCAGGAGGGTATGAGATTCTTTCTGACAGGGTGCCACATAAATTTGGTGAAAAGTCATTGCTGAATGCTGCGCGCATAAATTTCTTCGACGTAAAGAATTACGAAAAAGCTGAGAAATACTTCTCAAGGCTGAAAGATTTTGCCTCTAACCAGGAAACCAAACTAGAAGCTATGCGGGGACTATTGCGCAGCCAGTACCAGCTTTCGAAATGGGATGCGGCTGTTACCAATGCAAAGGACCTGCTCAATCAAAAGGGAATCGGTACAGATGATAAGGTGCTGGCCAATATGGCCATAGCAAGGTCTTACAAAAATAATAACCAGTGTGAGCTTGCCATCACTCAGTACCGCACCATCATATCACTAAGTAAGTCTGCCTATGCTGCGGAAGCAAGGTATGAAATAGCCCATTGTTATTTTTTGCAGAACAGGTATCCGGACGCAGAAAAAGCTGCATTTGAGGTAATCAATAAAGCGGGTTCATACGAAGACTGGATTACCCGGGCTTACCTGTTGCTTGGCGACGTGTACATGAAAACAAAAGACTTTTTCAATGCCAAGGCAACCTATCAGAGTGTGGTTGATAATGCTAAGATTGAAACGCTCAGGCAGGAAGCAGCGAACAAGCTGAAAGACGCTGCTGAAGAAGAAAGAAAAAGTTCTAAGTTGGAATAACCAGGATTGTACGAATGATTCGGGGTTAACGTACCTGCAAGTTTTTTATAGCAGGTCATTACAGAACACTGCAGTGAAATTAAATCAAACAAAAGATCTAAGCCAAAATGAGAGTATATTCAGTCATAAGATGTTTGCTGACCACAGCTCCCATAGTCGCCATATGCCTGTCTGGCTTTGGCCAGGACACGACAAAAAAGAAGACGATCGATATCACTTCCACCTTCAAACCGGTGCTTAAAGAAGGTTCAAAAATTAATTTCAATGCGGCGCCGCCGGTTGCTGATACATCGAAACCCAGGCTGGTGTATGCTGTGCCTTCCCAGAACCTGTTATTCTCTTATGTTCCCACAGAGCTTAAGCCCGTGGCAGTTTCGGTGGATTCCGTGAACGCCTGGGATCACAGCAATTATATAAAAGTAGGAGTAGGTAATGTACATCTTCCTTATGTTAAGGTGGGATTTAGCTTTGGGGACGATAAGAATACCTTTTATAATTTGTTTGGAGAACATTACACATCAAAGGGAAAACTGCCTTTTCAAAAAAACAGCCTCACAAGCGTAGGCGGTGCCATTACTCATAAAACCCAAAACAATCACGAATGGAACGGCAGCCTTGGCTTTAAGAGTGATGAATATTTCCTGTATGGATACCAGCCAACGACCCTTCAATTCACCAAGGATGACCTACGTCAGCGTTTTCAGACCATCGAAGGAAAGGTTCAGTTCAGGAACACTATACCTACGGAATTCGGTTTAACCTATAGCCCGTCGCTCAGGGTAAGTGTTTTCGCGGACAACAAAGCCCCAACGGGCTCTGAGGCTAATGCCGTCTTGAATGTTCCGGTAACAAAGAGCTTCGGCGAGACCTTTGCTTTTAATCTTGGATTTACTGCGGACCTTACAAATTATAGGAAGAAGTATAACAATAACCCGATCAGCGAGGTGAACAATATATATATGGTGTCACCGGCGGTAACCATGAAAACACCGAATTTATATCTGCATGGCGGAATAATTCCTTCGTGGGATAAAAGCGATTTTCATATGTTACCAAACATCATGGCTGAAGTGACAACAGAAAATCAGCGCTTCACATTGATGGGGGGATGGATCGGTTATTATAATAAAGGATCGTACCAGCGATTCGCGGCAGTTAATCCATGGATAGATCTGAAAGTGTACGATTCAGTCGGGGGCTTATTAAACGATCGGGTTACAGAAATTTATGGTGGTATCAAAGGTTCTCTGGGTAACCATTTTACATATTCAGGTAAGCTCGGGGTACAAAAGCACCGCAACATGGCTTTGTATGTAAATGACAATGTGGACGGTAAAACTTTTGATGTTATTTATGAACCAAGTGTAGATGTGCTGCATTTTCATGGTGAAGTTGGTTATACTGTGAGTGAAAAGTTAAGTGCCAAGGGTGGGATCACCATTAATAGTTTTACAGGGCTGGAAGTGAATCCGAAAGCTTATGGACTACTTCCCCGCGAATTAAACATCTCTGTTAAATACCGGCTTCTTACGGACCTTTGGCTCACCTCTGAATTGTGGACATGGGATGGTGCTCAATACCGTAAAAAAGATGGCAAACCTGAAAAGGGTGATGCTGCTTTTGACCTGAATGCGGGTGCAGAATTCAGGATCACGAAAAATTTCAACCTTTGGCTGCAGATGAATAATATATTTAATAACAAATACGAACGCTGGAATCAGTATGAAGTATTTGGGTTTAATATATTAGGAGGCATAACATATTCATTCTGATTTTTCAACAACGGCTATGATACCAGCACTCAGCAGTTATCTTCATCAGCACAAAAGTCTCAGTATTCCGGGGATCGGTACGATTTATATAGAACGTACACCTGCGAGGTCAGACTTTACCAACAAGCAGATACTGCCCCCCGGATATCACTACCGCTTCGACCGCTTTTATGATACCCCGGATAAAAATTTCTTCTCTTTTATTGCCAGGAAGAAAAACGTTGCTGACTACGAGGCGATGCAATGGTATAATGAATGGGCCTACGGGATCAGTGCAAAACTGAAGGCCGATTCCATAGTGTCGTGGGACGGAGTTGGGGCATTAAAGAGAAATGATACGGGTGATGTTTTTTTTGAGGCCATAGCGCCAATAGACGCTTTTCTTCAACCGGTGCCGGCAACCCGGATCATCCGGACCAATACTGCACATACGATGCTGGTAGGCGATAAGGAGCTTACAAATCTCCAAATGAGCGGTTACCTGCACGATAATGGGAAACAACCCGTTCAGAAAAAAACCTGGCCGGTTTATGCCCTGATAGGTGGGCTGCTCGTGATCATCATCTTGTTTGTATATTTCGGCACCAGATAGGCTCTTCTGACTTTTACAACTGTTATCTTTCGCAGCCGCGGTTTCACCTTCAGACTTTCGTTTTATATTGCACCCTATCTTGAATTCAACAATTATACATTTTCAACATTGCCCTGCATGTAGCAGTGCTTCTATCAAGCCTGTGTTAACCGTTGCAGATCATTCGGTTTCAAAGGAGAAGTTCGAAATATGGGAATGTGCTGCATGTGGGCTCCGGTTTACCCAGGATGTTCCTGATCAGGACTCAATAGGCAGGTATTACCAGTCTTCTCAATACATTTCACATTCCAATACCAAAGCAGGGGTGGTAAATAAGTTGTACCACCTTGTGCGGAATTTCACGCTGGGGCAAAAAAAGCGATTGATCATCAGCAAAACCGGCCTTCAAAAAGGTAGTTTACTCGACATCGGTGCAGGAGCGGGCACCTTTGCGGCTTACATGAAAAAAGCAGGCTGGTCCGTGACAGGCCTGGAGCCGGACGCCGCAACGCGCGATAATGCTCTCCGTAACTATGGCATTGCGCTTCAATCACCCGAAGAGTTGTTCAGGCTTAGCCCAGATAGTTTTAATGCTATTACTATGTGGCATGTACTTGAGCATGTTCATAACCTGCATGGTTACCTCGCTGAAATGAAAAAGCTATTAAAGCCGGGTGGGGTGCTTTTTATTGCCGTACCAAATTATACCTCAAGTGATGCATCCACTTATGGTGAATACTGGGCGGCTTATGATATTCCAATACATCTGTATCATTTCTCTCCGGCATCAATGAAAAAGTTGCTGACTCATCATGGATTTACGATTACGTCAATACAACCAATGTGGTTCGATAGTTTTTACGTTAGCCTGCTGAGTGAAAAATACAAAACCGGCAAACAGCGGCTCCTCCCGGGTTTCGTGAACGGTTTAATTTCTAATATGAAAGCATTAACGGACAAAAGTCGCTGCAGTTCGCTGATTTATATTGCGGAGATGTAATAGCCAACCGTTTTATTGTAACCTTATCTTATAGATGACCGGCCAGTTTTTACCAGTAACTAAAATATTGTTATTGGCACTGTCATAAGCGATCCCGTTCATCTCGTTACCACCCGGATATCTTTGCGCTGCTTCTGCCACCTGTCTTGACATATCCAGCCTGCCCACAACCTTCCCAGTGGTTGGGTCAATCTTCGCGATGTAATTTGTTAACCATTCATTCGCATAGATATAACCATTGATATATTCCAGTTCGTTCAGCCTTGTAGTTAACGGTCCGTTGTTATCATGGACACTTACGATATTGACAGTTGTCAATGAATCCGGATGAAGATAATACAGTTGATTCGTACCGACACTCATAATGATGTGACTTGTGTCATGCGTCAGTCCCCAGCCTTCTGGAGAGGGCAGGGTGAATTCACGAAGTTTTTTATAGGTCTTCAAATCATAAACGAATCCTGTTTTTTCCTTATAGGTGACCTGGTATATTTTGTCCCTGAAGATCGTAATACCTTCACCGAAGTACTTCTTTTTATCGAGTGTTACTTTTTCGGTCACCTTGCCGGTTGCAGGATCTACAATGCCAAAGCCAGAAGGGTACGGCCCGTTACCCGTGCCATTTGGGTCGGTGGACGGTCCCGAACTTTCATATAATTGTCCATTGTGGAACTCAAGCCCTTCGGTGAAATAATTCACATCATGAGGCTGGGTACCCACCAGCGAAAAAGGAAGAATTGAAGGAGCAGTGCTTACCTGTGGATCTTCAGTTATAGTTTCTTCAGGTTCATCATTACAGGCGGCGATAATTAAAGAAAGAAAAACGAAATACTTAAATCTTTTGTGCATCATTAGACGAATTTAAACCAGGGGGCCTCAAAACCCAATCCTTACAAAATAAAAGGAAATAAATGTGTAAAATAGCGCCTGGAGATTTTGATTTGTTAATTTTTTTTTATCACTTTACAGGCTGCACAAGACTGAACTCCGGTATTTTTCCGGAGTATTGCGCATTCATACATTTCGCTTACCCCCCGAAACGCAGGCCCGCTGGTCAATACCCTCATCCTGGAAATTCCCGTTTGCGAACCTGGATAGCAGTCAAATGCTTTTACAGGTAACGTTTATTTTGTGTACAAAACCATATGGCGTTGACAGATACCATATGAAAGAAAAGTGTAATTGAGACTCATGATCCGATCCAGACTGTTAGTGATTTTTGGTGTTTTTATTCATAATGTGGTGATGTCACAGCAGTCATGTGTTTCCTCCCAATATAATTCCAGGCAACAGGAATTGAATCCATCTCTTCTGGCCCGGCAACAATCAATCGCTCAATTCCTTTTGCCGGGTGACAACGAGTTAAGGATGTTAGGTACCCAGGATAACCCGACTGAACAGACCGTGATCAACATCCCCGTGGTGGTTCATGTGTTGTTTAATGGATCTGCACAGAATATTTCAGAAGCGCAGATCCTTACGCAGTTAGACATACTTAATCGTGACTTCCGCCGGAAAAATGCCGACACTTCTAATACACCTCAACATTTCCGCTCTGTTGCAGCTGACTGTAACATTACATTTAGCCTCGCTAAGGTTAACCCGCAGGGTTTTCCAACTACGGGCATCATCCGGAAATCCACAAACGTAACCGGCTTCTCGATGGATGATGACATTAAATTTTCTTCGACCGGGGGAGATGATGCGTGGGACTCTGATAAATATCTGAATATCTGGGTTGGACCTATGGCTGCGGGTATAGTTGGATATGCCAGTGCACCCGGTTCAGATAAAAACAGGGATGGAGTAGTGGTTCGCTTCAATGCATTTGGCAATACCGGTGCTGCGGCCCCACCATATAACAAAGGCCGGACAGCGGTACATGAAGTTGGTCATTGGCTCGGACTTGTCCATATTTGGGGCGACCTTTTATGCGGTGATGATATGGTAGAAGATACTCCGCCCCAACAAACTTATACACGTGGATGTCCTACGGGAGCCATAGTGATCAGCTGTGGAAATGCGCCTAACGGAAACATGTATATGAACTTCATGGATCTTACCGAAGATGCATGTACTAATTTGTTTACCAAAGGGCAAAAACTGCGCATGCGCACCCTTTTTAATGACGGGGGTCCGCGTCATGCACTGTTAAGCTCAACTGCAGCCACCGATCCTGGAAACCAGCCCCCGGTTGATATTCCTGTAGATCCCGCTGACGATAAAAAGGTGAGGGTTTTTCCTAACCCCGCTAAATCAGGTGTAACGATCGACTTTGGTGGCGACGAAACCCTTACCGGGAAATATGTATCGTTGTTTAACCAGCACGGACAGATGATTATGTATAAGGTGATCACCTCGAACCAGATGACCCTGAACATAGCTGAGTTATCAACCGGTATATACTTTATCAAGGTTGGGGATGATAAACCGACGATACGGCTGCTAAAGACCGCCTATTAGGTTGGTACCGGCTTCTTCAGAGTAACATTTGCCTTGCTATCTTTTCACCTGTTACCGGCGTTAAGGCAACGCCCATACCGCTCATTCTTACTGCGCAGAATACGTTTGGTTCAATTTCTCTTACTATCGGCAGCTTCTCTTTTCCCATTCCCATAATACCGCTCCAACGGTCAGATACCGTGTAGGGGGTGGAAGGAAGGATATGTTTTTTCAGGAACACTTCCAATGCATCCTGGATCCCTGGAGTTGTCTGCATGTTACCTGTAGTCTCACCTTCGAAATCTTCATTCCTTGCACCACCAAGCAGAATTCTTTTACCATGATTTCTGAAATAATAAAACCCTTCATCAGCATGGAAGGTTCCCCGGAAACTGAGGTTCGGTATTTCATCCGTTAATAACACCTGGCCGCGGGCAGTTACAACATCAATGCCTGGTAAGATTGCGCTGGCGAATGCATTGTTACAAACCAACAGATTGGTTGCCGACAGATCGTATTGCTTGTCGGTGTGCAAAACCACCCGCCCATCAAGTCTCGTGTAACCATTCACGTTAATTCCGTTCAGAATAGTGACACCAGCTGCCTGCACCCGGCGGCTAAGAACCTGGCAAAGTTTGCCAGGGTGCAGGTATCCTTCCATATCGTTTTCGATGAGGTGATTTACATGCTGAAAACCGAACTTCTTTATCTTATCATCTGCAAAGTGGAAAGTAGTTTGTGCAGGAAGAATAGCAGAAAGCAGCTTATTGACCAGGTGCATCTTATCTTCAAAGGCCCGATCCGCGCTGGTTTCTTTTTGAATGATCAGTTCATATCCCCCGCAAAGCGTGAAACCCGTTTCGGCGGGATTGAAAGATTTCATGATCTGTTGCAGGCCCTGGTAACGCATATTCACCAGTTGAAGCATCTTGTCTTCTCCCATCGATTCAAGATCATGGAGTAATTCAGTGAAACTTCCGAAACAGGCAAAGCCGGCATTGCGCGTACTGGCCCCGGAAGGAATAAGTCCTCTTTCAACGATGGTTATGGAAAGGGATGGTTTTAATTTTTTCAGATGATATGCTGACCAAAGTCCGGAGAGACCGGCACCGATGATGATAATATCCCGGCTGGCATAAAAGCTTTCCTTTTCCCAGATTGATAAAGATGATGAGTATTCAGTCATTTTGATGCTTTAAACAATGTGGTGTAAGAAACATTTGACTTATCAATCGTGAGACAAACATACGATTGTAAGGCAAAACTCAGGAATTTAACAGCCAAACCCAAAAACCGGGCAGCCACATAAAACAAAATCCCCGCCTTCAGGGGCGGGGATTTTGACTATTAATTATCACTATTACAGATGAATTGCTTCTCCATAGGCAACTTCAATAGCATCTTTAATGCCTTCACTGATAGTCGGGTGAGGATGGATGCTGTTCAGCACTTCATGATAAGTGGTTTCGAGCTTGCGTGCAGTGACAGTCTGAACGATGATTTCGGTCACATTGTAGCCGATCATGTGCGTACCCAGCCATTCGCCGTATTTAGCATCAAAGATCACTTTAACAAAGCCTTCAGTATGTCCTGCCGCGGAAGCCTTGCCGGACGCGCTCATTGGGAACTTTCCGACTTTTATTTCGTAGCCGGCATCTTTAGCCTGTTTTTCTGTGTATCCGACAGATGCAACCTCAGGGCTGCAATAGGTACAACCCGGAACGTTGTTGTAATCAAGAGCTTCCGGCTGATGTGCATGCTTCTTCTCAGCATAGGCAATTGCCTCAACACAAATTATACCTTCTTTGGAAGCAACATGTGCGAGCGCCTGGCCAGGAGCGCAATCACCGATGGCGTAGAATCCTTCTACATTGGTTTTGTAAAATTTATCCACCGCAACACGGCCCTTATCAGTTTTTATACCGAGCGTTTCAAGTCCGATATTTTCAATGTTTGCACTAACACCTACAGCACTTAATACAACATCTGCTTCAAGAACTATTTCGCCAGTCGGTGTTTTAACTTTTGCCTTAACACCGTTGGCAGAAGTGTCGAGGCTGAGCACTTCAGAGCTGGTCAATACTTCGATCCCTGATTTTTTCAGGCTCTTTTCAAGTTCCTTTGAAATATCTTCATCTTCAACCGGAACTACCCTCGGCAAAAATTCAACGATGGTTACCTTGGTTCCCATACTGTTATAAAAATACCCGAATTCAACGCCGATGGCGCCGCTTCCAACTACGATCATACTCTTAGGCTGTGTTGGCAATGACATCGCCTCACGATAACCTATCACTTTTTTGCCATCCTGCTTCAGGTTTGGCAACTCACGGCTACGGCCACCTGTCGCAATAATGATATGTTTACCTTCAACCAGCTGAGTCTTTCCATCTGCACCGGTAACTTCAATTTGTCCCTTTGCTTTCAGTTTACCGGTTCCCATCACCACATCAATCTTATTTTTCTTCATCAGGAACTGTACACCCCGGCTCATTTTATCAGCTACTCCGCGGCTACGCTTAATCACGGCTTCGAAATTTGGCTGTCCGCTTGCCTCAATCCCAAAATCTTTTGCATGTTTTATATTGTCGAATACCTGAGCACTTTTCAGAAGAGCCTTCGTTGGTATACAACCCCAGTTGAGACAAACACCACCAAGACTTTCCTTTTCAATTATCGCTGTTTTGAAACCCAGCTGAGAAGCCCGGATTGCTGCCACATAACCACCGGGACCGCTGCCGAGAACAATTAGATCGTAGGCCATATTAATTTAATGATTTAATGTTTAGATGAGATCCATTCTGAAAATAAACGATTTGCGAAACTACTTCACATCGGGGAATTAGCCAAAACTCAAGGTTTGGTGGGGATGGGAAGCGTTAGTGCAAATCATTATATTCACGGAATAAATACTGGTTATGAAGAAATTCCTCCGGAGGCTTGCCATAATGCTTTTGAGCCTCATCGCCCTGATCTCTGTTTTTGCCCTGGTATCCGGCAAAACCTATCTCTTCAGGGCAGTAGCTTATAACTTTGCAGATATTGACGATTACAAGATCTTTTCGAATAATACCGTGAGTGCCGGCATACCGCAACCCCTGGCGGTTTCGGCAGATCTTAATAAAACCCCGGTACCGGTCACGCTCGATAGTTTGCTGCGCGAGCTCGAAACCGTTTCATTCCTTGTAATAAAAGATAACCAGGTAATTATTGAACGTTATTGGGACGGCTATAACGATTCTTCCTGGTCGAACTCATTTTCCATGGCAAAAAGCATAACCAGCCTTCTCATCGGAACAGCAATAAAAGATGGCCTTATCGGCTCAGTAAACGATCCCGTTGGCAAATACCTGCCTGAATTTAACGAGGGAAGGAGAAAGGAACTAAAAATTGTTGACCTGTTAACCATGAGCAGTGGCAGCAACTGGGATGAATCCTATGCAAATCCTTTATCAGTAACTACAGAGATCTATTATGGCAGTCATGCAAACGAAACAGCTGCCGGAGTAGATATTATAAAAACCCCGGGCACTGAACACAATTATAAGTCGGGTGACACGCAGTTGCTTGCCATGATCGTTGAAAAAGTAACCGGTAAATCCCTGAGCAGCTATGCCTCCGACAAATTGTGGAAGCCATTGGGTGCGGCGCATCCGGCACTATGGAGTGCAGATAAAGACGGTGGTAATGAAAAAGCATATTGTTGTTTCAATTCCAATGCACGTGATTTTGCCCGGCTCGGACTTCTGATGCTCGACAGTGGGCGGTGGAACGGAAATGAAATCATCACGCGCGACTACTTCGAGGCTTCCGTTAAGCCATGCATGATTCCCGATGAAAAAGGAGATCCGTGCAATTATTATGGGTACCAGTGGTGGATATATCCGGACGAAGAAAAGATATTTTATGCCCGGGGCATACTTGGTCAGTATATCATAGTGATTCCTTCCAGACAGGTGGTCATGGTCAGACTCGGAAAAAAGAGATCCGCCAAACGTGTTAACACCAGTTTTGAGGAAGTTGAAGAGATGATAAAATTTGCAAAACAACTTTGAACCGGTTTTGACACTTACAAGATGAGCCATCCTAAGTTTTCACACACCATAACCTGATAATCATAACTCATTTCGACTATTTTTGATCTTCAATTAAAAACATGAAACTCGATATACTTGGAATAGGGGTTCATCCTGATGACATAGAATTAGGATGTTCGGGCACTATTATTAATGAAATCAGGCTTGGAAAAAAAGTTGGTATACTTGACCTCACCCAGGGTGAACTTGGTACCCGGGGCAACATTGAAACCCGTTATGCAGAAGCTGCCGCGGCAGCGGAAATCATGGGGGTACACCTAAGGGAGAACCTCAAATTCCGCGATGGTTTTTTCAGGAACGATGAGGAACATGTGTTGAAACTGATATCTGCGATACGTAAATATCAACCGGATGTTATACTTGCGAACGTACTTGATGACCGGCACCCCGATCATGGAAGGGCTGGTCATCTGATCGCGGATGCGGCTTATTTATCAGGACTGGTGAAAATCCAGACATGCGACGCATCAGGCAGGCAGCAGGAAAAGTGGAGACCAAAGATCGTGTTACATTATATCCAGGACTGGTATCATGAACCTGATCTGCTCATTGACATCAGTGATGTTTTTGATCAAAGAATGAAGGCAATCGAAGCTTACTCAACACAGTTTTTTACATCCGATGCCGGCCTGGAAGGTCCCGTAACTTACATTTCAACGCCCGATTTTCTCGATAGCGTTATTGCCAGGGCAAGAATGCTGGGGAAGCGTCTTGGCGTGAAATATGCTGAAGGTTTCATTAGCCAGAAAAAGATTGGTATTAAGTCCCTTGATGCTATCATACAGGTCGAAACCTGAGCAGATCCTAAATCAATCTGATGGTCAATAAGGGTTTTTCAGTAAGAAACCTTAAATTAATGTAACGCATATTCAATCTTACACTATTCTGACTTAAATGCAGGCGTTTAAGCGTAGATTTGCGTCTGTTTATCAACTTTTTAATTGTTCAAATATGATAATGCCAAAATTCTCTGCGGTTCCTACTTCCTTTCACGGTGAACTAAAAAAGAGAATCTCTGTGTATTTCCAGGAATCCGGTAAATCATCTACCGGCAACTTTCACCTTTACTTCAAGGCTATTGTTCTTGTTGTTGGGCTGATCGCCACTTATATTCACCTTGTGTTTTTTACGCCGCCTGTGTGGCTGGCCCTGGTTGAATGTATTGCTTTAGGTGGTTTTACAGCCGCAATTGGTTTTAATGTGATGCATGATGGCGGCCACGGCAGCTTCAGTCGCTACAAATGGGTAAATGATCTTGCTGCTTTGTCACTCAACTTTCTTGGTGCGAATATCTTTATGTGGAAAACAAAACACAATGTTATTCACCATGCATACACAAACGTGGATGGACTGGATGATGATATTGATGCAAAGCCGTTTCTTCGTTTGTGCGACACCCAGAAATTCTATAAAATACATAAATATCAGCACCTCTATTTCTGGGCAGCATATTCATTACTTTACCTTTATTGGATATTCGTAACAGATTATAAAAAATACTTTCTGAAAAGAGTGGGTAGCGTACCATTGAAAAAGATGACCCGCGCGGATCACATTTCATTCTGGGCGTTTAAAGTTTTGCACCTTTTCCTGTTTGTTGCGCTGCCGATTTACATGGTAGGCGTAGGTAACTGGGCTATCGGTTTCCTGGTGTATGGTTTATTTTCTGGATTTATCCTGAGTATAGTGTTCCAGCTGGCGCATACTGTTGAACATACACATTTCCCGATGCCAGACGAAAAGACCGGCAGACTGGAGGATGAGTGGGCTGTTCACCAGATTAAAACAACCGCAAACTTTGCAACAGGTAACAAGGTGATATGCTGGCTTGTAGGAGGGTTGAACTTCCAGGTAGAACACCATCTTTTTCCTAAGATTTCTCACGTGCATTATCCTGCCATCAGCAAGATCATTAAACAGGCTTGCCAGGAATACGGTATAAATTATATCGAATATCCACGTATGAGGCTTGCAGTAGCATCACACGTTGCCTATCTCAGGCAGATGGGTCAGAACTAATAATTGCTCATAACCCAAAGCCCGGATAAGAGGATAATCATTTAACCTTTTATTCGGGCTTTGTGCTTGAATTTGTGAAGGCCGGATAACTGAAAAAAGCGTAAATTTGCGCCGTTTCCGGGCATCAGTTTTAGTTTGGATAAAACGCTGACAGTCTGCTTATTTAATCAACTTTTCCAAGATTTAAAAGATTTGAATTATGGTTAAAATCGGGATGGTCCAGATGAGTTGTGTCCGTGAGAAGTCGGAGAACCTGGCTAAAGCGGTTTCGAAGGTGCGGGAAGCAGCTGCGAAAGGTGCACAGATTATCTGTTTGCAGGAGCTCTTCACTTCCTTATACTTCTGTGACGTGGAAGATTATGAATACTTCAACCTCGCTGAACCCATTCCCGGCCCTTCGGTAGAAACCTTGAGCACAGTTGCAGCAGAACTGGACGTGGTAATCATCGCTTCGCTGTTCGAGAAAAGGGCACAGGGCCTTTATCATAATACTACCGCGGTGATAGATGCGGATGGAAAGTATCTTGGCAAATACCGGAAAATGCACATCCCGGATGATCCGGCTTACTATGAGAAGTTTTATTTCACACCCGGAGACCTGGGTTATAAGATATGGAAAACGAAATATGCCACCTTTGGCGTATTGATCTGCTGGGATCAGTGGTACCCTGAGGCGGCCAGGATCACCTCGCTGATGGGAGCTGAGATCCTGTTTTATCCCACCGCAATCGGATGGGCGACCTCGCAGGAGGAAGATACCAATATCGAACAGTACAATGCCTGGCAAACCATTCAACGCAGCCATGCTGTAGCCAATGGGGTTCATGTGGTTAGTGTAAACCGCGTAGGTTACGAACAGGAGGGTGCCATGAAGTTCTGGGGAGGGTCTTTTATCTCTAATCCATTTGGAACGGTAATATACCAGGCTTCCCATGAAGAAGAGGAAGTAGTTGTACAGGAAATTGACCTGGCCAAAACGGACCGGTATCGTACACACTGGCCATTCCTGCGTGACAGGCGGATTGATTCCTACGATCAGATAACAAAAAGGTATATAGATCAGGATTAGGATCCCCAACGGGCGTTAGCCGGGTCCGTTCTTTAAGCTACTGGCTTGAGTTTTGTAAAAAATCCTTAATTTGAAAGTCTAAAACATTCTTTATATGATCAAATTGAGCGATTTAAAGCCGGGAGATATTGTAATGGCCGAATATGAAGGTCAGCGTTTTGAAGGGGTTGTGAAAGAGCTGAACAGGGAAGATAAGGAAGTTTGTGTCGAAACATCAGTCCAGTCATTCTGGTTCAAACCGGAGGAGATTTATCCGATAGTGCTTGATGACGCCCAGTTACTAAAGCTGGGATTCGAAAGGCACGAAAACGAAGATGGTTCGGTAAAATACAGTAAAAGTTCATTCAGGATACTAGTTCCAAAAAAAGATGATTTCAGTAACATCGAGATCTGGTGGAGAGAAGATAAACGCAGACTGCACCAGGCCATCTATGTTCATGAGTTGCAGAATCACTATCTCTCCATGACAAAAGTAGAGCTGAATCCAGCCTGAAAAGAAGGTATTATCTGTAACGTCAGCGGAAAATAACCGGGTTTTTACCTCAAAAGGTAAAAAGATCCTAATTTTTTCTTATTTCCCGCTGAATTGCCTATCTTTGCGCTCCGAAAAATAGTATGGGTAAACAACCACTTATAAAGCAGGATGGATCGATCATCGAGGCCCTTTCAAATGCGATGTTCAGGGTAAAACTGGAAAATGGTCATGAAATACTGGCGACAATTTCAGGAAAGATGAGAATGAATTACATCAGAATTTTGCCTGGTGATAAAGTGGGAGTGGAGATGAGCCCTTATGATTTGACCAGGGGAAGGATCATATTCAGGTATAAATAATAGTTTAAAACAGATATTATGAAAGTTCGTGCATCTATTAAAAAGCGCAGTGCTGATTGCAAAATCGTTCGCAGGAAGGGTGTTCTGTATGTGATCAACAAAAAGAACCCTCGTTTCAAACAAAGACAGGGATAATATTTGCAAGCCCGATTGCACAGCAAACTGGATTGTCAATTGTAACTGCATTTACGTTTCCTCAATTGTTTTTACAATTGAAATTCAAAATAAAAAAACAAAAATAAACTATGGCTCGTATTGCCGGTGTAGACTTACCAAAAACTAAAAGAGGCGAAATAGGCCTTACTTATATCTTTGGCATTGGCCTCACAACTGCTCAGTATATACTGAACAAAGCTGAGATAGATGTTAATAAGAAAGTAAATGAATGGAATGATGATGAGCTGAATGCTATCCGTACCATTATTACCAATGAATTTAAAGTAGAAGGTCAGCTTCGTTCAGAGGTTCAGATGAGCATTAAGCGTTTGCTTGATATCGCCTGCTACCGTGGTCTCCGTCATCGTAAAGGACTGCCGGTTCGTGGACAGCGTACACGTACCAACAGCCGTACCCGTAAAGGTAAACGTAAGACAGTTGCCGGTAAGAAGAAAGCCGCCAAGAAATAATAAATAAACGTATTGAACCGGTGCCGGATACCCGAAAGGGAGTAGGATCGGTTCATTCCCGTATTTAACGGGACGTTCCCAAATCAGACGGAACGCTCCATTATCAGACGGGATGTATCTGTAAATGTTAATTGATTACCTCCAATTGTATTGATTTATGGCAAAAGCACAAGCCAGCGCAAAAGCCGCTGCGAAAAAGAGAATCGTAAAAGTTGAGAATTATGGCGATGCACATATCGTAGCAAGTTTCAACAACATCATCATCAGCATTACCAATAAGACCGGCCAGGTGATCTCCTGGAGCAGCGCAGGTAAGATGGGTTTCAAAGGATCAAAGAAGAACACACCGTATGCGGCCCAGATGGCAGCAGCTGACGCAGCGAAAACCGCTTTTGATGCCGGCGTAAAGAAAGTGGATGTATTCGTAAAAGGTCCCGGTGCTGGTCGTGAAAGCTCTATCCGTTCTTTATCTAATTCAGGTATCGAAGTGGTGATGATCAAAGACGTTACGCCTTTACCTCACAATGGTTGCCGTCCTCCGAAGAAAAGACGCGTATAAACTTTTAATAGCATTATCTGTTGTTTGTTGGGTATCCGGTGAACAGCCGATAATCATTTTTCATCAAAGGTGTGCGATTCATTTTTAAGATTTTTACTGATCGCACATCGTAAATAAAAAATCATCTAATCAATTATGGCACGTTACACAGGACCCAAAACAAGGATCTGCCGGATTTTCGGTGAGCCGATCCTTGGAAATGGTAAGTATCTTACAAAGAACAGTTTTCCTCCAGGTCAGCACGGACCAACCCGTAAGCGTAAAGCTCCGGGTGAGTATGCATTGCAGCTGAAAGAAAAACAGAAAGCGAAATACACGTACGGTGTACTCGAGA
>NZ_JBTLQG010000023.1:0-99757 GCF_054461535.1 Flavitalea antarctica | reverse complement strand
GCCTGGGGGCCGGAGGAGTCAAATCAAAGCCTTTGTTCACTTCCCGGCCAACACTTATCCGGGACAGGATAAAGCCTTAAATGATAACACCCATTTTACACCGTTTGGAGCTCACGAAATATCGCGGATCATCATCGAGGGAATACGCAATATTAAATTGTGGCTTGCTGCATTTATCAAGCGGGGGATACCGACATTTGACCCGGCTAAGCCTGGCACATTCGATACATTCGATAGGCCCCATAGTCCTTGTACAGCTTTTGCAAAGCCAGATGGCAATTAATTAAAGAACATCAAAATGTCAAATCGGAATTTCAGAACAGTTGTTTTTTTTATACTTTGGCTGGTATCTGCTCATGCCGGATTCTCACAGCCTTCTTCACAAAAACACTGGTTTAATATCAGGGATTACGGTGCGAGAGGAGACGGTAAATCTGTTGATTCAAAAGCCATCAATGAAACGATAAACGCGGCTTCGTTGGCTGGAGGTGGTACCGTATATTTCCCTGCAGGAACTTACTTAAGTTTTTCTATTCGTCTTAAAAGCAACATTTCCTTGTACCTTGACCAGGGATCAGTTTTGCTGGCTGCTGAACCGGGAGCGGCGGGAAGGTATGATTCGGTGGAAACCGGTGCGAATAATAAGTTCCAGGACTTTGGCCACAGCCATTGGCATAATAGCCTGATCTGGGGCGAAAACCTGGACAACATATCGGTTCTGGGACCCGGACTAATCTATGGCAAAGGCCTCAGTCGCGGTTTTTATAAGGAAGATCATTGGGAAAGAATAGGTGTGGACCCGGGGCACCTGATGGTGGAAGGTTCTGCCAATAAAGCCATTGCATTAAAGTTGTGTCGTAATGTGATCATGAAAGATTTTACTATTCTCAATGGTGGTCATTTTGGTATTCTGGCAACAGGTGTATCTAACCTTACCATTGACAATCTTAAGATGGATACCAATCGCGATGGGATTGACATAGATTGTTGCAATAATGTGCGTGTTTCAAATTGTACAATCAACTCTCCTTATGACGACGCGATATGTTTGAAAAGTTCTTTTGCCCTGGGTTATGCAAGGGCAACCGAAAATGTCACTATCACAAACTGCCAGGTGTCCGGATACGATCTCGGTACCTTCTATGACGGCACCTACCAGCGAAAACAATGGAACCAGGTGCCCGACCAGGAAGGACCAACCGGCCGCATAAAATTTGGTACTGAATCAAACGGGGGTTTCAAAGGTATTACCATCTCAAACTGCGTCTTTGAATATTGTCGCGGCCTGGCTCTTGAGACTGTCGATGGCGGCTTACTGGAAGATGTGACCATCACGAATATTGTTATGCGGGATCTCACGAACTCGCCTTTCTTCCTGCGCCTCGGTGGCAGAATGCGTGGGCCCCAGGGCGTCGCCATCGGTGAGCTCAGAAGAGTAATGATCAGTGATGTGATTGCATACAATGCAGATGCTCATTTTTCAACAATAATTTCGGGGCTTGCCAATAACGAAATTGAAGATGTGCAGTTAAATAACATCAGGATCTATTACCGTCAGATTGATTCGCCGCTTGCGGTGATCCAGGGCGTGGTACCTGAACATGAGAAAACATACCCTGAACCGCAAAAGATGGGGGTGATGCCTTCCTATGGTTTTTTTATCCGCCATGTGAAAAATATAGCGATGAATAATGTGGAAATAACTTATCTCGGTAAGGAAACACGTCCGCCTTTTATTATCGATGATGTCCGGGGCATTGAATTAAGAAACGTAAAATCAAAACCGGTTCCCGGTGTGCCGTTGTTTAAGTTAACAAATGTGCACAATATATTGCTTAAGGATAGCAGGGGCGTAGCGGATAAGATAAGCAAGCATGTGGAAAACGAAAGCTGGTGATCCGGAACTCTGTCGGGGTGATTAATTTCATAAACAAAAACAGTCGTATTGAGTAAGTATAACATGAATAAGACAGGCAAAGTTTGGGGCCGTTTGTTGCTGATAATGGCTTCGGTATGGCTGACAACTGCCGCTAATGGACAAACGGGGTGGCCCGTTGTACGCCAGGAAGCGAAACCGTGGACCCGCTGGTGGTGGATGGGCAGTGCAGTTGACGAAAAAAATATAAGTTCCCAGTTATCGGCCTATAACAAGGCCGGTTTTGGCGGGGTTGAAATTGTGCCCATTTATGGCGCAATAGGGTATGAAAAGGAATACATCCCATACTTGTCGCCTCAATGGATGAAAATGCTAGACCACACATTGAAGCAATCATCAGGATTGAACATGGGAGTATATATGTCTGTTGGCACGGGTTGGCCAATCGGCGGACCACAGGTTTCAAAATACGATGCAGCTACCAGGCTGGTTATTCAGCAATATAATATGAAAGCAGGCGAGTCATTAACAGATTCGCTTGTTATCAAAGATCTGAAACAAAGAGAATTTGCAAAATTATCGACCCTGGTTGCATATGCCCGGGATGGCTCAATAACAGATGTCACGGATAAGCTTCAACATAACGGAACACTACCATGGAAACCGGCTGCAGGTGACTGGACTCTTTATGCAGCTTTTATTTCCAAAACAAGGCAGGCTGTAAAACGTGCCGCACCCGGCGGCGAAGGGTATACACTGGATCATTTCTCCAAAAGTTCCTTAACCAATTATTTTAAGAAATGGGATTCTGCATTTGGCGATAATGCTCATGGCGTCAAAGCGTTTTATAACGATAGCTATGAAGTATATGGTGCCGATTGGACACCGGATTTTTTTGAAGAATTTATAAAGAGAAGAGGGTATGATCTGAGGATGTACCTGAGAGAATTGTCATCGAGTGAGGCAACTGACAAGATCGCAAGAATTAAAAGCGATTACCGCGAAACGATGGGAGACCTTATGCTGGAAAACTTTTCAGAAACGTTTACCCGGTATGCGCATAGAAAAAAAACTTTGTCTTTAAACCAGGCACACGGGTCGCCGGGCAACCTGCTTGATCTGTATGCGGCTTTCGACATTCCGGAGACCGAAACTTTCGGCTCCAGCTATTTTCCCATCCCGGGTCTGAGAAGAGACAGTGCAGATGTTCGTAATGTAGACCCTGATCCCAATATGATGAAGTTCGCCTCCTCTGCGGCACACACCATGGGAAATAAGCTTACTTCTTCAGAAACGTTTACCTGGTTAACCGAACACTTCAAAACATCGTGGTCACAATGCAAGCCTGAGGTAGAGCAAGCTTTTCTTGCAGGAGTAAATCATATTTTTTATCACGGCACTACTTATTCTCCTGAAAATGTGAAATGGCCTGGCTGGTTGTTTTATGCGTCAGTGAATTTTGTACCGGCTAATAGTATGTGGCCCCACTTAAAAGGTTTGAACGACTACATAGCCCGCTGCCAGGGTGTTTTACAGAGTGGCGCACCGGATAATGAGATAATGGCTTACTGGCCGGTTTACGATGCCTGGAACAAGCCGAAAGGGATGGACATGCCGCTCAAAGTGCATGACATCGATGTGTGGCTACATCCTACACCGTTTTATAAAAACCTGACACAGCTGCAGGCAAGAGGATATTCCATAGATTTTGTTTCTGATAAAATGTTGGGTGCGGCGATGGCAGACAATGGCTTTCTGAAAGTCGCAAAAAAAGGTGCTGCTTATAAAGTGCTGCTGGTGCCTCAATGTAGCATGATGCCCGTTTCAACGCTTCAAAATATTTTGAGGTTGGCAAAGGCCGGTGCCGTTGTGATCATGCAGGGTCTGCCTTCAGATGTTCCTGGCATGAACAATATAGAAGAAAGGAAAAAAGAATTTAAAGCGTTATTGGCCAGCATCGATCTGCAAAGCAAGACAGGCGGTATAAAAGAGGCAGCAATTGGCAAAGGGAAGATTATTGTTGCAAACGACGTAACGGCTGCATTGCAATATGTGAAAATTAACAGGGAAACTTTGGTTGATGCCGGTTTGAAATTTATTCGTCGTGCGATTCCTGAAGGCAAATATTATTATATAGTTAATCATTCTGCGAAGGCTGTTAACGCAGGTTTTGCCATCCAGGTTGCAGCAAGCGAGGTGTTGATAATGGATCCTCAGTCAGGAGCGGTAGGTGCAGGGGAGATCAAAAAAACAGGAAATGCCACTGAGGTGAGATTGCAATTAAAGCCGGGAGAAGCCGTGATTTTAAAAGCGATAACCCGTAAAAGTTCTGGCCTTGCAAAATGGCAATACATCGAATCATCAGAAAAACCGATTGAGATAAAAGGTAACTGGACCCTAAATTTCAAAGATGGAGGTCCTGCACTACCTGCTGCCCGGACTTTGAATGATGTGCAGAGCTGGACTGATTTTGCTGACGATAGCATAACACAAAACTTTTCCGGGACAGGCGTATACACAACAACATTTACGCTGGCGGACAAACAGGCATCCGACTATATTTTGCAATTGGATAAAGTAAATGAATCGGCCAAGGTCACTATCAACGGCCAGGAAGTTGGTATACTTTGGAGTATACCCTTCGAGGCAAGAGTAGGTAAATATCTTAAAGCCGGAAATAATACGATCAGCATCGAAGTGGCTAACCTGATGGCGAACCGAATACGTTATATGGACAGATCCGGGCTGGAATGGAGAAAGTATCACGAAATAAATTTTGTAAACATCGATTATAAAAACTTCGATGCTTCAAGATGGCCGGTTTTTCGTTCTGGATTGTCAGGAACCGTATCCCTGGTACCAGTTAACTTCAAGTAGCTCGCACAAACAGGATGCTACAGGATGCTCCGCTGGTTTCCAAACCATATCTTCACTATTAAACCTTGCTTGCTGATGATGATTTATCCCGTGAATGGTTTGTTGCATGCTTGTATTACTGAAGATCATGATCTTTCGCAGTATCCAATCAGCGGCTTTGCCAGGAAATTACTTGTCTGCTCATGCCTGCTTCTCCTGGTGTTTAATCTTGCAACTTTTTCTCAATCTTCCTCCACCTTGTCATGGGTAAAAAATGTAGGAGCAAGAAAAGTACCTGGTACAAAAACTGTTTACCTGGTCAACAATTACGGTGCAGTTACAGGAGGTAAAACGTCCGCGACAAAGGCTATACAAAATGCAATTGATGCCTGCGCACAAAAGGGGGGAGGTATCGTCTCTTTTAAACCCGGTGTTTACCTGATGGGCTCAATCTTTCTGAAAAGCAACGTGCATCTTAAAATTGATAGCGGTGTGTTGATCAAAGGAAGTCAAAGTTTTGATGATTATCCCGAGATAGATACCCGGATCGCAGGTATTGAAATGAAATGGCCCGCTGCCCTGATCAATATCCTGGGACAGAAAAATGTATCCGTTACAGGGAGCGGAAAAGTCGATGCACAGGGTAAATTCTGCTGGGATAAATATTGGGCGATGCGAAAGGACTACGAATCAAAAGGATTACGATGGATAGTCGATTACGATGCTAAACGCGTTCGTACATTTCTTGTTCAATCCTCGGAAGACATTACTTTAAAAGGTATCACTTTTTCCAACGCCGGGTTCTGGACTGTTCAGCTGTTGTATTCGAAGTACATTACTGTTGATGGAGTGATCGTAAGGAACAATGAAGACGGGCATGGACCAAGCACTGACGGAATTGATGTGGACTCTTCTTCGTGGGTGTTGATAGAAAACTGCGATATTGATTGTAACGATGATGATTTCTGCCTGAAATCCGGGCGCGACTGGGATGGCTTGCGTGTCAATCGTCCCACAGAGTATGTAGTTATCCGGAATTGTATAGCCCGCAGGGGTGGGGGGTTACTTACGCTCGGTAGTGAAACCTCCGGCGGAATCAGGCATGTTCTTGCTACTGATCTTACAGCAATGGGGACGGGGAATGGGTTTCATATAAAGTCGGCCACAACCCGTGGTGGCACGGTTGAAGACATTCATTTTCAAAATGTGGTAATGGACAGCGTTGGCAATGCTTTTATGTACACCATGAACTGGAATCCCGCCTATAGTTATTCTTCATTGCCTGCCGGATATAATTACGACAGCCTTCCGGCACACTGGAAAACGATGCTTCAAAAGGTTGAACCTGCTGAAAAGGGTATACCAAAATTCAAAGACATTTTTGTGAATAATGTGAAGGTGAAAGCCGCAAAAAAGGCAATAAATGCATCGGGGTTAGAGCAGTCAACTTTAGATAATTTCAATTTTACAAATGTGATTGTGAATGCACTTAATGCAGGAGAGATAACTTATGGAAAACAGTGGCGCATGGATAATGTTTCCATTAAGGCAATTGATAAGACTACTATAAAGGTTAGTAATTCTGAAGCTGTGAATTTGCCTGAACAATGATACGGGTAAACAGAAATCCGGAAATGTAAAGCAACGGCGGACAGATTTAAATATATTATTCAGATGCAGTTCAGATTAACCACCCGATTCTTTTTTGTATTTTCTTTCACCCTGCTGATGCATGTTACAAATGCACAACGGGTGATGGAAAACCTTGATCGTGGAGTGGTTGCCACCCGCAATGCTGAGGGCAAAGTATTTGTCAGCTGGAGGTTACTTGCTACAGAACCTGCATCAATTTCCTTCAATCTTTATTGTACAACATCAGACAATAAGACTAAACGAATTAATAAACAACCACTTTCAAAAGGCACTAATTTTATCCATACTGTTGCAGATACCACAAAAGAACGCTCCTATTTTGTGAAGGCGGTCTTAAACGGCAAAGAAAGCCAGGCAAGCAGATCATTTTTGCTAAAGCCCGGAACCAGGCCCTACCTGTCTATCCCGCTGCAAACACCGTTGGGATATACACCAAACGACGCATCTGCAGGTGACCTTGACGGTGATGGTCAATATGAAATTGTGTTGCACCAGACCGGTATATCAAAAGATAATGGCTCGGCCGGTTTTACAGATCCTCCCGTTTTCCAGGCTTATAAACTTGATGGAACCATGCTTTGGTCAATAAACCTGGGCAAAAACATTCGCGAAGGCGCACATTATACACAGTTCATGGTTTATGATCTTGATGGAGATGGCAAGGCAGAACTGGCCATGAAAACAGCCGATGGAACGATTGACGGTACAGGTAAAGTAATCGGGGACCCGTCAAAAGACTACCGGAATAAAGATGGAAAGATATTGGATGGCCCTGAATACTTTACCATATTCAATGGTGAAACCGGTGAGGCTTTGGCAACGACGGAATATCTGCCTTCAAGGTATCCAACAGATGGTTGGGGTGGTCCGGGTGGCAATGGAGGCACGGATAATAACGGTAATCGCGTTGATCGCTTTTTAGCCTGTGTTGCTTATCTCGATGGAAAGTTACCAAGTGTTGTGATGTGTCGTGGGTATTATGGACGAACCGTTTTAGCCGCATGGGACTGGAGAAATGGAAAACTTACATCACGTTTTGTTTTTGATACTAAAGATGGTAAGAATACCTATTCTGGTCAGGGTAATCATAATCTTACGGTAGCCGATGTTGACGAAGATGGGAAAGATGAAATTGTATATGGATCAATGGTCGTTGATGATGATGGAAAAGGATTGTTTACAACCGGTTTAAGACATGGTGATGCTTTACATGTAACAGATCTTGATCTCTCAAGGCCCGGGCTCGAAGTGTTTGGTGTACATGAAATAGAGGAACACACAAAAGGTCCTGGTGCTGCCCTATATGATGCGAGAACCGGGAAGATATTTTTCAGCGGCTCGCCCGAACAGGATGCAGGAAGGGGTGTGGCAGGGAATATTGATGCCCGTAATCCGGGTGCAGAGATGTGGTGGTCTGGCTCCAGGGGACTATATAATGTAAAGGGTGAACAAATCGGCGAAAGTCCTTCCTCAACAAATTTTTTAATCTGGTGGGATGCTGACCTTACGCGGGAATTGCTTGATGGAAACCATATAGATAAATACAAAGGTGGTAGATTATTTACGGCCGAAGGTTGTGCGGCTAACAATGGTACCAAGGCGACCCCGGCTTTGAGTGCAGATCTTTTTGGTGACTGGCGCGAAGAAGTCATTTTCAGAACAACGGACAACAATGAGTTAAGAATCTTTACCACTGATGTTCCGACAACTCATCGTATGTATACATTGATGCATGATCCACAATACCGATTAAGCATTGCCTGGCAGAACGTCGGTTATAATCAACCCCCTCATACGGGTTTTTACATTGGAGATGATATGAAACCAGCTCCGGTACCCAAAATAGCACTGGCAGGTGCCAAGACCGACGGAAAACAATAATCGGGAATTAACGGTAAGTTCTAAATGAAAAAAGATAAAAAGGGAAAAGGTATAACAGTTGTTAAGTCGTGAACCAACAAATTGATTGCTTAAATGGTGGATATTATGATGAAGAATAACGGTGAGATGTTGAAGAATAATAACGGTGAGATTTTGAAGAAGAATAACAGGCGCGTTTTGAAGTATGCATTACTGCTTGTATTCGCATCGTGTACGGCTTCCAGGTTGCAGACAGAAAAAGATAAACCGGTGTTTTATATTATTGGTGATTCAACTGTTCGTAATGGAGATGGAAAGGGTTCGAATCAACAATGGGGCTGGGGAAGTTTTATGGCTGACTATTTTGATACTTCAAAAATATCGGTCCGGAACCATGCGATTGGTGGGAGGAGCAGTCGCACTTTTATCACCGAGGGAAGATGGGAAAAGATAATGTCGAAACTTAAGAAAGGAGATTACGTCATTATGCAATTTGGTCATAACGATGGTGGCGCCCTCGACGATACGGCCCGCGCACGCGGCACTATAAAAGGAACTGGTGATGAGTCAAAAGAGATTTACAACCCGATAACTAAAAAGCAGGAAGTGGTATTTACATATGGCCATTACATGCGAAAGTATATAAACGATACAAAAGCAAAAGGCGCCATCCCGATTGTCTGCTCCCCTGTACCGCGAGACAATTGGAAAGACGGAAAAGTGAATCGAACAGAAGGGAGCTATGGTACCTGGGCAGCGGAAACGGCCAGGGGAGCGGGTGCATATTTTATCGACCTCAACAACATTATTGCCCAAAAGTATGAAGCCATGGGAGCTGATGCTGTTAAACTCTTCTTTCCCGTTGATCATACACACACAAACATTGACGGCGCAAAGCTAAATGCGGAAATAGTAATGGCTGAATTGAAAAAGCTGGAGCCGGGTAAACTAACAACATACATAAAGTAGACCGGATCAGTACAAGGATGATTCTGAAATACGTTATGAGAAATAAAAAAAATTTCTTCCGGGTTTTGGTTCCCATTCCTGCACACTCATCTTACCCTTTGTGCGGCGTCACCGTTTGAATACTGCCATCAGGATTGAATTTCAATTCCGTCACTTTAACATTTCTGAGATGGGTCTTTCCACTTAATTGTGTGTCGTGATAAAACAGCCACCATCTGCCACGGGCCGGGATGATTGAATGATGGGATGTCCAGCCCTCAACCGGGTTTAGAATAATTCCCTGGTAGGTAAACGGGCCATACGGCGAAGTGCCGGTTGCGTAAACCAGGTTGTGCGTGTCACCGGTGGAGTAGGTAAAATAATATTTGCCGTCTTTCTTAAATACCCACGAGCCTTCAAAGAAGCGTTTATCGTTCGCTTTTTCTGTGAATGGCTTGCCGTTTGCATCGAGTATCTGAACTTCTTTCACCTGGCCGGAGAATGATTTCATGTCTGCTCCAAGTTTTGCTACACGTGGAAGAACGGCCATTTCATCCGCGTTACGGTTGCCACTCGCAGAGTCATACTTATTGTTGTTCCATCGCTGAAGTTGCCCGCCCCAGATGCCACCAAAATACATGTAAAATGATCCATCTTCATCTTTAAAAACCGCCGGATCTATACTGTAACTGCCCGTGATCGGATCTTTTTCTGCAACGAACGGTCCTTCGGGTTTCTTGCTGGTTGCAACGCCGATCTGGAATACATCCTTTTTGTTTTTTGCAGGAAAGTAGAGGTAATAAGTGTTGTTGGCAAATGCTGCATCAGGCGCCCATAGCTGCCGCCCTGCCCAGGGTACATCTTTTATATGCAAAGCCACGCCATGATCAGTGACCGGTGCACCAACTGAATCCATGGAAAGGATATGATAATCCCGCATATCGAAATGACTGCCGATATCGTCTTCCTTTGTGCCCGTGGAAGTATCGTGTGATGGATATATATATACGCGATCATTAAACACATGGGCTGACGGATCTGCTGTATAAATGTGCTTCACGAGAGGCTGTGAGAGATATTCTTTTTTGGGGATGCTATCTTTATTTTCTGAGGGCGAATCGTCCCTTTTCGTTTCCTGGCCTTCCTGGCAGCCTGTGAAAACGATGACCGCAAATAGTGTACTTTTTAATAAAAAGAAGGGTTTAGAAAGATTCATATGGAAACTGATTGATGAAATATTTTTTGTGACGCACGCTAATATATTGAATATTTAAGTCGCATCCCAAAACAGCTCCCCGCAAAGCATCCTGAAATCAAAGATAAGAGATATGTCTAGAGTGAACATTAGCCCGATCAGGACGGTTGTGATAAACTGGCCAGGAGTTCGTCCAGGTTTTTCAATGTTACTGACATTCCTTCTTTGAAACCCATTGCGATGAATTGTTCAAGTTGGGCCAGGTCAGCCATTTTTTTAATGATCTGGACAGTCGTGGTCTCCGGTCCCGCGGTGAAGTTGGTAATCGTTTGCGATGAGGTAAAGGCAGGATTGTTATTGACTCCATTTTCATCGCAGAAAGAATTCCGGGTAGTGAAACTGCTCATAGGCTCAATTTTTATAAACTCGACCAATGCCCAATGACGTACGTTCTCAGGTGAGACCATAGCATATAACCAACGGCCCCCTTCACGGAAGTCCATTTCTTTGGTTTCGGCCCTGAATGGAGCGGGGGCAAACCACTGATCAAGTAATTCCGCTTTCGTATAAGCGTCCCAGACGAGATCAAGCTCAGCCGCAAATTCCCGGGTGAGGTAGATAGTGTGCGTTGCTTTGTCAACGGCAAAATCAAATAGTAGTGTGTGATTCATTTTTTTTGTTTTTTCATTGTTGATAATACTTTATCGAGCTGATTGAACTGAGTCTCCCAGATTTTTCTAAACTGGTTCAACCATTTGTCAATCTCTTTCATCTTTGCAATTTCGAGTGAGTAATAAATTTCTCTTCCCTCTTGCCTGGGTTTCACCAGCTCACACTCTGTCAGTATGCGAAGGTGCTTTGAAACTGATTGACGGGTTATCTGGAAGTTGTTGGCGATCGCGTTTGGTGTCATCGCCTGTAAAGCAATCAGGCTGATGATTGCCCGTCGTGTGGGGTCGGCTATTGCCTGGAAAATATCTCTTCTCATACTGTCTGATATTAATGCGAAACCGATTGGCTGCAAATATATGCGAAACCGATTGGCTTCGCAAAATTATTTTCCCGTCGAGCTTCGTTAGTTGAAATTACAGACCCGCGCATGGGATGGAGATTGTATTCAGAAAGGCACGGGCATAAAGAAACATTTGGGAAAGTCTCATCTTTTATCCCAGGTCTCTACGATATAATCACCCACTTTTTTTCCCAACACTAGTCCCACTTCGTTATCCGTCTTAAAATGAATGCCGGCATAAAATCTTGAGTCTGCACATTCCTGCGCTGTCTTTTTAAACTGTGCCGCATCACCAGGGAAAAAGTACTGTAGCACGGTGCTGGCTGTACTGGAAGCTGTGGCATGACCTGAAGGATAACCCGGGAAGGGGGGAGTGGAAACCAGCGGACGAAATGTAGTATCATAGAGAATCGGACGCGTTCCCCAATAAGCGTATTTAGCATCCATAATGGCAATTGAAACATCATGCATGGCAACATTCAGTAAGGCATATATACGGGCACAGGCTGGAGTATTATTGTCCAGATGATATTCGAATATTTTCTGGTTAGCCAGTTCGGTCCATATATCAAACCCGGGACTGGCTGCCCAATAATAAGCAAGCTGGGAAGATCGCAGATCATGTTTAAAGTTTTTCATGTCCTGCATTTCCTCTTCAAAATCAGGAGGTGCAGGTGGTCTGAATTGATCAGCGGATTTTAAAAGTATAGGCTTCCATGAAGCAGTCATTATTCCAACAGGATATTCGCCTCTCCAGCTTTTTGGATCAGTTCTCATGGTACCTGTCCATTTTTTATCGGAACCATCGTTTTTTGCCTCGGCCAGAACCAGTGAGGCCACGCCTTCACCCAATTTCCATCCCGCTGCAACATCGCTGGGAAATTGTACCCCGGCATATATTCTGGACTCTGCCGCCTCTTTTGCGAGCTTCATGATTGAATCTGCTTTCTCCGGGTAAAAGTAGGCGAGCACTGTAGCAGCTGCTGCAGCAGTGACCGTATGCTCACATGGATAAGATGATGTTGAAGGTGCCTTGATCACTACCCTCACAGAAGGATCCTGCTGTGCAGGTCGTTGCCGCTGGTAAAGTTCCTTTGACTTCCATGCTGCAACTGTGGCATCGTAAATAGCGATGTTCATCCAGGCACTCGGAGTTCTCAAAAACCGGTCGAAATTGTCAAAAGTAATCAAAGCATATCCAAGCTGGTTCCAGCGATATGCCGGCGAACCTGCATCCCAATACAGTATTGACCGCGTCTTTTCGGAGTTTCCCTGCGCCATTTTTTCTTTCAGCTCCGTCAACTCTTTTTTAGTCTCTTCTTTGGTGGGTGGTGGCGGAATCTTCAATCCTTTTAAGTCTTTCACTAAAAAAGTTTTCCATTCGCCCGGGGCCTTGTTACCGGGTTCTGAGACAAATCTGTTTTGTGCTGAAACAAACAGACCTGAACAGCCTAGAAAACAGGCCAGGCAGAATCTTATTGCACTTGCTGTTCGACAAAATCTTGTAAACATGTCCGTAAGGTTTATATGTGAGGAGAAATAAGGATAACGGACGGCGATCTTAACAAGCGGGGTAATACAGACGATGTAAGAATTGAATACGAAGGTAGGAAAAAGCCATACATGGCTGATGATGAATGAATGTCCATTTTGAGTCCAGCGTTCATTCGATTCCTTGTATGGCCTTGAAGGATCAGTTTCAGTCAGCTATGCACCCTTTTGGTTTTACTTTCCAGGTGGAGTAAGTTTACCTTTAAAACCAATATGAACTCTCCCGATCCAGGGATAAGTATCCGCTGCTCCGTCGTTACCGGTTGTAAGTTTTACAAACCTGGTTCCGGCCGGGAAGGCTGGAACCTCATAGGTGAACTTTCCAATGGTATGGTCCTTCTCGCCCGATATCATACTCAGGTATCCTTCCCGTACATTACAGGTAACCAATGGAGGTGAATTGGTCCACGAAGCTCCGTCGGCTGACCATTGGATCTTTAATGAATCCGGTTTATCATTGAATACTACCACTGCTATCGATTGTAGTTCATCAGCAGCGTAAATCAACTCCCCTGAGCCTGTTCCCGGCAAGCGCTCTACCTGCGCAAAATCCTCTTCGGTCTGCCTTAAGCGGGGATATGTTTCGGCACCAATTGTTAGATTGGAGCTTTTACGATACACCCTTGAAAAATCTAACAGGTTGTCCATGACTATCCGCTTATTCACTTTTACAGGCCCTATAACATTTGAAGGGTTGGTTATGCCGGAAGCATTTTTTCCACGCACCCGGTAGTAATAACCGGAGCCTGTCGTTGCGCTCGAGTCTGTAAACATCGGATAGAAGTAAAGATCGAAACTAATGTCTATGTCTCCACTAACATCCTTCCATGGCCCTTTCCTGGAACTGGCACGTTCAACCACGTAATACCTTGCACCGGGGGTGCCTCGCCATTTTAATGCTGCCGCATTTTTTTCAGAACTGTTGAATAAGAAAGGCGTGCCTTCCGGTGCGGGTAATGGCGGCACTTTTTCGTCCCTGATTTTGTAAGCGAAGTTCCTGATCTGGTGCAGGTTTTTTTCTTCATTGAAATAGGCCCCGCTATTAAACCCGGGCCATCTGCTGCCGCCCCAGCTGTAAGAATGAAAAAGGGCATGACCGCCTATTCCGCCTTTGTACTGGTATTTCATTAAGCTCCACAACAATGCACCGGATGTACCTGTTTGTTGCACACGCTCAAGAATACCCGTGAACCGGTCCATTTCCTGGAATTCATCAATAATCATTGGAATCCTTCCTGCACACACTGCCCAGAGTTCATCTACCGTTCCTTTATAATTCGGATACTGGCGGGTTTTGACGAAGTCAATATTTTTACATCGGTTGAGAACATCATCAACAAGCTTCGTCAGTTGTTCAACACCGTTAGCACGTCTTGGGTCAGCGATCAGGTGATGGGGGTCTATCTTTTTAAGATAGTTTGCCATTTCGTTGATCCATTCAACCTGGCTGTTTGGCACCTCGTTTCCAAACTCCCACGCAAGAATAGATTTATCATCTTTGTAGGCTTTACCTGTGTAATAATTGATACGTCTCACCATGGTATCCAGCAATTGTTTGAAACCCTGCTTGGGTGCCGGATCGGTGTAGTAGTTTCCACCTCCGTGCAGCTTACTGAAGGCATCGGTGCCACCCCAGAAGCGGTTCTCTTTTACGAGACAAAGGATTACCCGGATATTATATTTGTTACAGAGTTCCAGCATTTTGTCGATTCGCCGGAAGGCAGTTTCATTATATGTATTTGGCCCTGTAACCAGCGATTCATATTCATTGGAACCGTCCGAGACTGTAATGCCCCAGTTACGAAATACCGTGACACCCATCTGGGCCATATCTTTGAAATAACTTTCCATCTCGAAGCTCAGTTCTATCGGATCATAGACATAACCGCTTTCAGGATTGGTGTTTTTATATCCGTCGTAATGGCCGTTGATATTCGGCGCATTGACACCGACAAACCGGAAAATTTTCTGCCCATCGTACAACCGGTCGCCTTTTCTCGTAATAAAATCCCTGAACGGTGTTGCTTGAGTAATAGTGCCTGTCAGCATCATTGTCAGGATCGTAATAAACAGCGCTTTTTGTTTGAACTTCGACATTGTTATATTTTATAATATAAAATCCAATTTTATAAGGTGTGAAAAGATAGTGAATTATTATTAACCATTAGCATTTTCTGTTTATAAAGTTGGATGGCGCATAAACGCCCGCTATTATTCCGCAACCTTGATTTTATACCCTGCGCTGAACATTCTGTTCGCGGTAGCCGGGGTGCCGCAAAGGCGGGAAGTCGACAACAGCTGGCTAGCAATTCCATTTGCATAAGATATTATCTTTGACCAGGCAATCCAGGTGTTGTATCGCCTTCCACATACCAACTTTATACTGATGGAAAAAACAAAAATGGCACAACCCATTCCGCAACTTCCGGTTGAAGATGTAGAGAAAGCCCAGGCTTATTATAAAGCATTTTTAGGGTTCGAAATCGCATGGACGGAATCTGACAAGTCGATCGGAAGTGTGCAACGTGACGACATCGCCATATTTTTTTCAAAAACCGGAGGAATGATCATACCAAACGTGCATTGGATGTTTGCTGAAGATGTTGATCTGACCTATGCTGAGCTTAAGTCCAGGGGCGCTGACATCACTGACCATATTGAAGACAAGCCCTGGAACCAGCGGCAATTCACAGTCAGGGATTTAAATGGCCATATCTTTTATGTTCACCATGATATTCAGCAAATGGACTCAAAATAATGTTAATCCTCATTTAGGCTACAACAGTCCCCGATTAGGCTACAAACTCAGCACTGCGCCATTTGATCTTTGATTCATAAAAATTAAAGATCAAAACATGAAAACACAACTTAAAAGTAAAGTCTGGTTTATTACCGGTGCTTCGCGTGGTTTTGGACGTATCTGGGCAGAGGCAGCTCTGGAACGTGGCGATAAGGTGGCCGCAACTGCCCGCAATGTTAACAGCCTTGTCCACTTGAAACAAAAATATGGCGAAAGCGTGCTAACCCTTGAACTCGATGTAACAAAGCCTGACCAGGCAAAGGCTGCCGTGGAAGAGGCGCATGCTTATTTCGGCAGGCTGGATATCGTCCTCAACAACGCGGGATATTCTTTAGTCGGCACCATCGAAGAATCCAGTGCAGAAGATATCAAGGCAATGTATGAAACAAACATTTTCGGAACCTTAGCTGTTATTAAAGCTGCATTACCATTATTGCGGGAACAGGGAGGAGGGCATATTCTTGGCACGTCAAGCAATCTCGGGCATGTAACACTGCCGGTTATCGGTTATTACGCATCATCGAAATGGGCATTTGAAGCTATCCATGAAAGTCTTGCCTTAGAAGTAAAAGACTTCGGAATTAAGGTAACCATTATTGAACCCGGCGCCTACGCAACTGAATTCGGAAGCCAGGAATCTTTGAAATTTGCGGCAGGTATGGAGATCTATTCCGATTATAAAACCAAATTTTTCGAAACATTAAAAGATTTTGAACGCGGGGATCCACATGCGACTCCACCAGCGCTGTTTCAGGTAGTCGACACTGAGAATCCGCCTTTACGGTTCCACCTGGGCAGCAACAATCTTCCGTGGGTCCGCGCCGCTTATGAAGAACGCCTGGCTCTTTGGGAAAAATGGGATGATGTTTCCAGTTCGGCGCAGGGTGAAACCACTCAAGAACTGGTTACTCACTAGATGAGACACTGGCATGACCTTAAAATACAGACCACGCTGGCATGAACATAACAATGCTGATTAGGCTGGGATAAATGCAAACTAGCGATTGTTTAATGTGATTATACCCACATCATAACCGGGTGGCAATGCCGCCCGGTTATGACTATTTTTGATGCTTAAAATATTGACCTGATGAACAAAGACGCGAAAAGCCCACTAAAGCTTGAAACACTTTCCGATGCCCACCGGGCCTTCGGTCTGCCGCAACCCAGGCATCCCTTGATCAGTATGATCAATGGAGCCCCCTCCTGGACGACATTTCAATATCCGGATCAACCACATGTCTTAGGATTTTATAAAATTTCCTACAAGCCGGAACTTGGAGGCAGATTGAAATATGGACAAGGCTATTATGATTTTGATGAAGGTGGTTTGCTTTTTGCCTCTCCGGGCCAGGTTATTGGTGGGGGCGAAACAGAAGTGAATGCCTGTTCTGCCTATACCTTGTTGATCCACCCCGATTTTTTCTTAGGATTTCCGCTTGCAAAGAAAATCAGTCAGTATGGATTTTTTTCCTACGCTACAAACGAAACACTCCACCTTTCGGAAAATGAGAAAGCGACCATCATTTCTATTTTCAAATTTATGGAGGAGGAGCTGGACGGAAGGATAGATGATTTCTCTCATCAGCTTATGATATCTCAGGTCGAGTTATTGCTGAATTACGCCAATCGTTTTTACAAGCGCCAGTTCATTACCCGAAAGGTCATCAGTCACGATCTCCTGGAAAGACTTGAAGGACTTTTGACTGAATATTTCAACAATGAAAGTTCTTTAAACAACGGAATACCGACTGTTCATTTTCTTGCAGAAAAACTGAATCTCTCACCCAGTTACTTAAGCGACATGCTCCGAACCCTCACCGGTCAGAGTGCACAACAGCATATCCATGATAAACTGATCGAAAAAGCAAAGGAGAAGCTTTCTACTACCAAATTGTCGGTAAGTGAGGTTGCCTACGAACTGGGATTTGAACATTCGCAGTCATTTAGTAAATTATTCAAAACAAAAACCAGGCTATCCCCACTTGAATTCCGGCGATCATTTAATTAGTCTCAACAAGTCTGCGTCCTGGCAGAACTAATCCTGATCTGGCGGCATATTAATGGACCTTATGATTTCGATATAACCGTCTGTTCCATTAACCCGGATCTTATCACCGTCCCTGATCACCCTGGTTGCATTGTCGACGCCAACTACGGCCGGTATCCCATATTCTCTTGCTATTACTGCACCATGCGTCATGAGTCCGCCAACTTCTGTTACCAATCCTTTGATGGAAACAAAAGATGGTGTCCAACTCGGATCAGTGAATGTTGTAACCAGGATATCACCCTCTTCCAGATCTGCGTGTTCGAGGTCCAGGATCACTCTTGCCTTCCCTTCAATTACGCCAGAGGAGACAGCCAGGCCGGCTATAGTTCCAGGCGGCAGACTCCCCCTGTTATGGCTACCCGTTAGTATTTCCCCGTCTGAAGTTATGACCCGGGGCGGATTAAGTTTTTTATATAATGTATAAGCTTCTTTTCGTTGAGTGATAACGTCATTATCTATCTTCCGGCTGCTTACCACCTGCCTGAGTTCCTCAATATCCAGGTAGTAAATATCTTCCTTTGCGTTTAGCACACCGGCCCTGGCTAGTTTGTCAGCTTCGTTTAATATGGCTTGTTTATAAACAAAAAACCTGCTTACGATGGCATATTTAGGATATTCCCGGTATCCCGCATAATTGCGGACCAGGTCGATCATGCGTTTTGTTTCTTTTGCTTTTTCCTGGCCTCCTGGCAATTGCGTCAATCTTTCCAATAATTCTTGTTCCTTTTTCGCGGCTTCCTGCAGTCCAAGTTCAAATTTCCTGCTACCGGCACCGGTTTCAAAGTTCCTGATATTACTCAGGATCAGGGGAACCAGCTTAAGAGGGTTTTCGCTCCAGCGGCTTTTCGTAATATCGATCTCACCCACGCATCTCATTCCGTGTTTGTTGAGATAATCATTGATTGCTTTAAGTGATTCTTGTCCGCCTTTAAGCTTAACCAGTTCCCGCAGAAAGTTATCATCTTTTGCCTCGTGGAGATATGCGATCACTTCCGGATGTGCCCGGATAACATCCGCTACATCCAATAACTCCAGGCCCATTTCGGAAGTGATATTATTTAGAACAGATTGGGCAATGGTATCCGCTGCATTTTTATCGCCCAACCATTCGTTCATCTTCTCATTGATCCAGGATGCAGCATTCATGCCGGTCATGATCACGCCGAAACTCTTTGGATCAGTTGTCTCTTTCTTCAACCGACCAATATCTTCCAGGATAAAATCGAACAGGGCAGGTCCGGATTGCTGCTGAATGTCTTTTTTCAGCGCTTTTAACGATGCCTGGCTGGTCCGGATCAAATCAGCAACAATGGTCGGATCAAATTCATTTAGCGCTTGATAGTCAGGAAGGGGAGTGGCCCCGGTTTCAACGTCCTGACGGTTTTCTTTCTCTTTCTCCGGCAACAACTTTAAAAAATCTCCCCGGTTGATAATGTTTGTCAGGGCTTCTCTTACCAGCGGATCAAATTTCCCGAGCGTGTTGATTATGATATTCCTGCTACCGGGTGCTGCGAGCATAGGGGTAGCATCAACAAATAACCTTCCACCGGCCTTACATGTTTTGGGAGGGGTCATCAACAACCAGAACGAAAGACCTAACGGCTTCATCGCATCCGTCATCATCTGCTGATGACCCACGGATATGTATATGCGATTTTCATTGTTCCCTGGTTCAGTTGACTTCGAATTGTTTCCTGGTAATTCAGGGACAGGAAACAATGTGGTGATGGGCCGGCTCTGGACAATATAAAAAATGCCATCAACCAGGCACCATTCAATATCCTGCGGCCCGCCGAAATGTGCTTCGATCCTTCGGCCGATTCTTTCAAGCTCAATTATGTGTTCATCTTTAAGCGCTTGTTGTTGCCGGGATCCTGGTTCAACCCGCTGCTCTGTGGTTCCTCCGTTTTCCGATGCGTAAACAGCAAGCTTTTTAGTTGCTATCTTCTTTTCTACGATGCTGCCTTCGCGAATTTTATAATTATCGGCACTGACCAAACCCGAAACCAATGCTTCGCCCAGGCCAAAGCCTGCATCAATACACGACACTTTCCGGTTACCCGTTACAGGATCAGCGGTAAACAATATGCCTGAAACCTGTGGGAAAACCATTTGTTGGACAACTACTCCGGGGCGGACCTTACGATGGTCAAAGCCATTTTGAATCCGATACGTGATTGCCCGCTCAGTAAACAATGATGCCCAGCAACTGCTGGTATGCTTTAATACAGCCTCGTGCCCGATAATATTCAGGTAAGTATCATGCTGTCCTGCAAAGGATGCGGACGGGAGATCCTCAGTTGTGGCAGAGGACCTTATGGCCAGCGGATTTTTTTCGCCCAGCTGATCGACCTGCCCTGCAATCTCATTGCGGATATCGACCGGGATAACAACTTTTTCGATCAATCCTCTCGTTTCTTTGCTTATTTCCGCAATTTGTTTCTTGTCACCCGCTTTCAGCACAGAAAGTTCGTCAAGCAATACATTAAATGCATCGTTTTGCTCAACGACATTTTTGTATACTTCCGTGGTTATACAAAACCCCCCGGGAACGCGTATACCATTGATCCGGCTGATTTCACCCAGGTTCGCACCTTTGCCCCCGACCAGGTCAGTGTCAGACCTCCCAACCTGCCGGATATTGATTGTATTAGCGAGCGTTGTTTTTGTCATGATCTGCAATTGGATTAGTCAGCTTGTTTGTCGTCTCATTCATAATGTCTATTGCCCTTGTAAAATAAGATTCGATGATCCTGATTTCTTTGTCGGAATAGGAAGCAGTAAGTTTTTCTGATTTCTTCCTGAACTCTTTATAAAGCGGGGCGAAAATCGACATGATAGTTTCAGTATTGGGTACTATGATGATCTTACGCCGGTCGTCTTCAGCAAATTGTCTCCTCACCAGTTTTTTCTTTTCAAACCGGTCGATTAAACCGGTCACCGCACCGGTGGTCAGACCAGTTAATACTGAAAGCTCGCCAGCTGTCATTTGTCCTTTTTCTATCAGGAACCCGAGGTATTTGTGATCAGTACCTGTAAGCCCGGCCTTGCGCCCGATCGCTTCGTGCATCTGGATTGAGGTATAGGCATACTTCTGGGTCAGTTTCCTGATCCGGGTAATTATCTCATCATTCATTGTATATCTTATTCTGTAATTATCTTAGTTGCTAAGATATTATTTTTTGGTAAGAAGTTGATTATTTTTTAACCTCAATCCAATAATTTATTTTTTACTCCTGAAATGATTTTGTCGGTGTACATTTAAGACGCTTTTTTTAATTCAGAGACATGCAAAGACTATTATACTTCTTAGTAACATTAATATTGGCAGCAGGCTGTAAGCAAAATACCGATACGGTCCCGGAACGTGTAGTGATTACCGGGATAGACTCTTCCATCAAACCAGGTGACGATTTTTTTATGTATGTTAACAGGATCTGGTATGATACCGCGCAGATACCAGCCGGTCAGTCTGGTGTGGGTTCCTATTCTTTCCTGAACTATCCTCAACGCATCCGGATGCAGGGCATACTGGACAGCCTTTCCGGCAGTGCCAGTGCGGCAGGAAGCCTGGAACAGAAAGTAGGTGATTTTTACGCTTCAGGAATGGATACGTCGGCCATCAATAAGAGAGGCTATGATCCCATCAGGCCTTTGCTCACAGCAATCGATGCAGTTACGGGTCTGCCATCTTTAATGAAACTGGTTGCGGACGAGCATAAACAGGGCAATGGTTCGATGATAGGTTTTTATATCGGTCCCGATGATAAACAGAGTACGGTTAATATCGTCCAGCTCTCCCAGGCCGGGATTGGTTTACCTGAAAGAGATTATTATTTTAAGGCCGATTCTTCTACAGTTGTTATTCAACAGGCATACAAAAAATTTCTCAGCAGTTTAGTTGAACTGACCGGAACTGATGCTGCGGTTGCAGAGAAAAATGCGGCAATAGTATATGAGATTCAAAAGCAATTAGCTGCAGCTCACAAAACAAATATCGAACTGAGGGATGTAAAAGCAAATTATAACAAAGTTGCTGTGGCAGATCTTTCTAAAAAACATCGGAACCTGGATTGGACGACATTATTAACTGACCTGGGTGCAAAAGTTGATTCTGTCAACCTCGCGCAGCCTGGATATTATGACAAGCTGAATACCATGTTAACTTCAGTTCCCATCGATCACTGGAAGCTGTATGTGAAGGCTGCCGCGCTTAGTAATTACGCTAATTACCTGAGTCAGCCATTTGCTGATGTTTTATTTCAATATACAAAAGTGTTGACCGGACAGGCAGTTAAGAAAACGCGTGCCGAAGAAATGACCCAGGCAGTTGACCGCTCGCTCGGACATGCATTGGCTCAATTGTATGTAAAAAAATATTTTCCGGATGAGGCGAAGAAAAGGATGGGCACACTTGTCGGCAACCTGAAGAAAGCATTTGAAGCCCGCATTGATAGACTAGATTGGATGAGTGATTCCACCAAGGCAAAAGCAAAAGAGAAATTATATGCTTTTTCAGAGAAAATAGGTTATCCTGATAAGTGGAGAGATTACTCGGACGTAACAGTGAAAAGAGATACTTATTTTGAAAATCGTTTGTCAGCTAATAGAAACGATTATGCCTATAATCTTGCGAAAATCGGTAAGCCGGTAGACAGAACAGAATGGCTCACAACGCCACCAACGGTAACCGCATACAATAATCCGCCGTTAAATGAGATTGTTTTTCCCGCCGGAATACTACAACCTCCGTATTTTGATGTAAACGCCGATGACGCCCTTAATTATGGAGGCATCGGTATGGTAATTGGTCACGAGATAACGCATTCGTTTGATGACCAGGGAGCACAATATGACAAGGTGGGCAACGTAACAGACTGGTGGACCAAAACTGACTATGAAAAATTCAAGTCAAAAACACAGCAGGTGATTGATCAGTACAATGCATATACCATTTTGGATTCGGTGCATATAAAAGGCGCTTTGACGGTTGGGGAAAATACTGCTGACATTGCAGGTATCGCCATCGCATACGATGCCTTCAAACTTACTGAACAAGGCAAAGACACTACCCGGCTGGATGGATTTACACCTGATCAACGTTTCTTTATCTCGATAGCAAGGATCTGGCGGGTGAAGACGAAAGACGAATTTATGCGCATGTATGTCAATACCAATTCACATTCTCCTGCAAGGTGGAGAGTAAATGGACCGCTCATGAACTTTACGCCATTTTACAATGCATTTAATGTACAACCGGGCGACAAAATGTATAAACCCGAAAACCAGCGAATAACGGTTTGGTAATGATCCTGATAGGGGTTTGGTGATGGTCTGAAAAGAGATTTTATTGAGATTCCTGTTGAGGTTTGTTAAGGGGATGAAGCGCAGCTAAACCTGAGCAATTGCATAACTTTGCGCCATGCGTATGCAACTATACGATATTGTCCCGCCACTTCAGCCTTATGTAAAGGTGATTTGTTCCATGGATTGCGATGAAGATAACGATACCCGTCACATACTTGTGTTACCCGATGCGTGCGTAGAACTATTTATAAGCTACACAAGCACCCCTGTAGCCATCATTGGCAACGAGCTCCACAAGCGAAGTATTGTTACCTTTCGGATGAGCCGCCCCATGGATGTACAAATGAGAAAAGGTTCGGGTTGCCTTGCGATTTGCTTCCATCCGGGTATGCGTATAAATTCTTACACATGCCGATGCATTTATTTTCTGATACCACTACGGCCCTCGATGATATATGGAAAGGGGTGGCTTCAGAGATTGAAGATAAGTTGGCCAATGCGTCAACAAACGACACACGAGTGGCTGTCATTCAACAGTACCTGGTCCGGCAATTGGCCCAAAGCAGGGATGACAGCCAGGTAGCCTGGTGCCTGAAGTATGCTAAAGCTTCAGGACTAATTCCCTCAGTAAAGCAGCTCACAGATAAAACTGGACTCAGCCAGCGCCACCTGTCCCGCAGGTTTCAGGAATCGATTGGTTTGTCGCCCAAAGAATACCTGGGTGTCAGCAGGTTTATAAGATCACTGCAGCATCTTAAAAGATACCCTGCTCATTCTCTTACAGACATTGCTTATGAAAGTGGTTATTATGACCAGGCTCATTTTATCCGTGATTATAAAGTCTATGCTGGCCATACTCCCAAACAGCTCGCGCTGTCGAAGCATATTTTATACTGATGTCCGTTTCGTACAATTTCGGCCAGAAGAATATGATCAACTTTGTTTGCTAAAAACGGAGCTATATGCGAAAAGTAATTTTAGGAGTAGCCGTTTCCCTTGATGGTTATATTGAAGGACCTAATGGCGAGTACGATTGGTGTTTTACGGACCAGGATTATGGACTGAATGAGTTTTTCACCCGTGTTGATACCATTTTTATCGGGAGGAAAAGCTACGAAATGGCATTGCAATACACAAATGACAATAACGGTGAAATGGTTCCCGGAATGCCCAGAATGACGGAATACGTATTTTCTGACACGTTGAAAAACGTAAAAGAGGGCGCCATCCTGGTTTCCGGAGATAGCCTTGAACAGGCACGCAAAGTCAAACAACTTGCCGGCAAGGACATCTGGCTGTTCGGTGGCGCATCGCTTACCGATTCCCTGATGAAAGAGGGCCTTGTTGACGAGTTATGGTTGTCAGTGCATCCCATCCTGCTGGGTACCGGCAAACCGCTTTTCCGGCAACAGGAAAACCGGACAAATCTTACCCTGATCCATAGCAAGACCTATGAAACCGGCCTTGTATCACTTCGATACGCTATTGGTGATCCCGGAAAATAGAAACGATCAAAACGATCATAAAGCCTATCCGGTAAAAGCGTTTTTTATCGGTAATTTACCGCGGTATACAAATTTGCTATGGCCTGCCTCACCAGGTTAGCAGGACAAACATCTAAATTCTTCCGCGGATGAAACGAGTCAGCCTGTTCTTATTTAGTTGTATTATCATAACTACAGCGACATCGCAGACCAGTGCCCTGCCGGTACACCATGCAGCCACAGAGAAATTGATGCTAACCGATTGGCTGGTAAAGCCAGTGTCTATAAAAGCAAATATTTACAAAAGCCCAGATGGAAAAGATATCATTTTGTATAATGGCCTGGTAAAAAGAAGTTTTCGTCTTGCACCCAATCTGGCTTGCATGGAATATAAAAACATGATAAACGGCCAGCAGTTAAAATGACGGTCCCTATCCGGGAGATGTATGTGCTTCACTCACACATCCCGGTCATAACGGCCTGGAAGATTCGCAATGGCGCCAGATGGAGATACAAAAAGAATTATATCATTGGCTGAATGACAAAAGTATTTATGTAAATGCACCGGACTGGTATTTTTTAGATGGCACCAATAAAATCGCTATTGGCTACCGTGAGGTAAACTTTTCATTGCCAAGAGAAAATCAAAAGATCTTAAACAGGCAAAACATATTTGACGGTACCTGGGAAAAAACACCCTCAATGGGTTGGGGTTTTGTGCCACTCACACGTTACCAGGGTGGTGGACCGGAAGCTGTCCTTGAGCCATTGAGCGAGCATATAAAAGACTATGAGCAACTGATGATGCAATACTACGGCTCAGGTGTACAGGCTTGTTACCGGGGTCCCAGATTGTACGACACAGAATCAACAAAACAAACGGTGATAAGGGTCATTAACTGGTATAAAAAATACCGGGATATTCTCAATTCTGATATTATCCACCTGCGTCGCGCAGATGGAAGGGATTGGGATGGTATACTTCACGTAAATCCGCAACTCAAAACAAAAGGGTTGGTAATGTTATATAATCCAATGAAAGAAAAAATCACCAGGACGATCAAACTGCCACTGTATTACACAGGCTTGACAAACGAGGTAAAGATTGTTGATACAGCATCTATAAAGCAGACAAAAAAGCTGGACAGAGATTACCAGGCTGAGCTTACTTTCACAATAGATGCTGAATCATATGCCTGGTTTGTAATAGAATGATAAATGGTTAGTTAATCCGGCCCGGCAGTTACTCGAAGTTCAGTCAATTGCATGTGAATGGAACCCTATGGCTAAACCACAGGCAAATTCTAATTTGATAAACAGAATTATTTACTCCATAGAAAAAAGTCCAAAAGGATTTCCTTCACTATCCACACAGATGGAGCAAAATCCGAACTCACCAATCGAAAATTTCGGTTTTTTGACAACCCCGCCTGCGGCAGCTACGCGGCCTTCCTCTACACTACAGTCCTTGCAGGGGAAATAAACCATGGTATTTACATCATTGCCGCCGCCATCTTTGGTGCCTGGCATCTCAACCAGGGCTCCTGAGACACCTTGGTTTTCCATAGGGGAGAAGAAAGACATTTTCATGCCTCCTGGTGAGTCCCCCGGCGCATTTGTGTCGATGAAATTTGTTCCTAATACCGATTTATAGAATTTTTTTGCGCGTTCTATATCCCTGACATAGATTTCAAACCAGCAGATAATATTTTCATTCATTATGACAGCATTTTATTTTGATAAAATATGGATGTTGGTTGTTGATTCTGAATTTGTTTGTCAAAGTAAAGCCACCTGATTCAATCTACCGATGCCGGAAGCGACAGATCATGGGGGGATTTACGACAAAGCGCTTTTCCGGGTCAGGTACAGAAAACGCTAATTGAACGACTCAAGAAATGCTTGGCGAAAGATTGGTAGTACTTCATCGGCTGATTTTTATCAGCCTTATGACAGCACAAAAGTCATCAATAAATAATAGCTTCATGTAGCTAAAAGGCTTATTGTTGTAGCCAAAAAAATGCCGCCTGAACTTTGCATTTAGGGTGAAATTTTATCGGGGCATTTTTCGCAGGCTCTGTCGCTACGGTGGAATATCTTTTGATTGTACCTCCATCTGCTGTTAAGCTGAAACCGACTTGCACTACGTCAGTATCTTCCAAATAACCTCGTTCGAAATGAAAATAAAAGCATACGCCATCAAACAAAAGAATGGAATAGCAACTCCATTCAGCTATGAAAGATCGGTTGGTGACAATGAGGTCAGCGTCAGGATCAATTATTGTGGTCTTGCAAGAGGTGATATTCAATTTATGAGCAATGATTGGGGTGATACCAAATATCCATTTGTTCCGGGCCACGAAATAATTGGAACAGTCGAAGAAGCCGGTTTGAATGTATCAAGCCTGGACGTTGGAACCCGCGTCGGCATCGGTTATCAGCAGGGAGCCTGTTTTGATTGTGAGTACTGTAAATCAGGCAACGAACAATTTTGTGCGGAGCAAAAAGTGATTGGTGTTCATTGTTATGGCGGTTTGGCTGATCATATAATTGTTGATCACCGGTTTGCTTTTGAAATGCCAGCCTTACTTGAGTCCGCGAAGTCAATTCCGTTGCTGTCTTCCGGTCTTACTGTATATACAGGCATTATCAAGGCGCAGTTGTCCGCCAACTCCAGGGTCGGTGTACTGGGAGCCGGGGGCCTGGGGCAGCTGGCGATCCGGTATTTAAATAAAATGGGACACCAGGTTTCTGCATTTTCTCATTCCCCGGACAAAGAAGCAATGATCATTCAGTCAGGAGCAACGTTGATATTGAGCTCACAGGGTAATGCACTTACTGCTTTGAATAGTCAGTTTGATTTTATTATTTCAACAGTGAATGCGCCCTATGATGTGGATGCATTTTTGAAGATGCTTAGACCGCAGGGAAAGTTTTGCGTTGTCGCTTCGCCATTAGAAAAGCAATCAATAAGCCTCGGTTTACTATATGATTATGGACAACGTACTATTTATGGAAACTATATAGGGAGTCGCAGAAATTTGACCGACATGCTTGATTTCTCTGCAAAAAATGATATCCCGGACGACGTAAACATCATGCCATTTACCAAAGTGAATGAAGCAATAGCATTGATAAGAGAAGGAAAAGCCAGCGCAAGGGTAGTGCTAAAAAACCAGGAATAGATGAATACAAATGAGAAAATACAAAGCTGCTATAATAAGGTTGCTGACGACTATGCAGCTGAGCGTTGGGATGAACTATACAAGAAACATTTTGACATGATGATATTGAAGGAGTTTGCAACCGTCAATAAAGCCAGGGGATTATGTGCGGACTTTGGTTGCGGTCCGGGACAGACTACGAAATTTCTTTACGATAATGGGCTCACCAACATTATAGGGATTGACCTGGCCCCGGGGATGATTAACGCTGCGCAGAAGCTTTTCCCTTCCATCAGGTTTGAAACCGGTGATCTGTTGAATATCGGTTACCCAACTGAACACTTTGCAAGTGCTGTTTCTTTTTATTCCATCGTTCATTTCTCTGTTGACGAGATACGCATTTGTTTCCAGGGTATAAACCGGGTCCTGAAATCCGCGGGAAACTTTTTGTTCTCCTTTCATGTCGGAGACGAAATAATTCATTTTGATAAAGCCCACGATAAAGAAATTGATGTTGACCTTATCTTCTTCAAGTCAGATGAAATCATAGCGTTGCTTCATGCAACAGGCTTTAAACTGCTTGATGCTATAGAGAGGCGTCCCTACGAAGAGGAATATCAAAGCAGGCGGGGTTATATCTGGGCGGAAAAAAGATAAAAAATCGGTATTCAAGCCACAAACAACAAGCTCGTCCTCCAATTTATTTTTAGCTGCTAAATTGTTTTAAGTGATGGTCCATGTGTTTATAGATCAATCTTCCCCATTCGGTTTGACTTAATTTTCCGAAAAAAGGATGCGGCTTCAAAGCTGCATGTGATCTTGCTTTTTCCAGATGATCCAATAGATCACTTTTTCCTGTTTCAATACCGCTAAATGAAAAGCTGGATAGATCTGTGTTCATTTCGGCTGGTGTTTGTGCCCCTTTTGGCCATGGAATGGCTGACAGCAACATCCATTTACCCAGGCGAGACCTCATAAACGAAGGGCCCTGGGTTTCAGAAGGAACTTCACCCAGGGCGAGTTTTAACTGCATGGTGCAATGAGCAAGCATTTGCAGTAAGTCCATTTTTCCCCAACGCCGGATATTCCTCTCATTAAGACCTGCAATTCTGAGCTTTATCTCAGCATAATCTTCTTCGTTACGAATATTTTTCATACACTCTAAATTTACATAAAAGATTGCCAGGTTATTACGTGGGAGCTCATGTATAGCCTTAATTCATACTTAGGATTGATGCCCATTCACCGGCCCTGTGGTCACCAATATATCTTAAAATTATTTTTCTTTATCTGGATTAAAACCTAGCTTAGCTATCAGTACCCCGCTATAATCTTCGCTTACCCGCCCAGTTTTTCAGATACAATTCCCAAGGTTTCGATTCCTCATCATATAACCCTCAAACAAAAAAACATGAAGAAGATTATTCCTGGAATTATTCTCTGTGCAAGCCTATGGGCATGCAACGACGATAAACAAGCCGAAATTGCAAGTGATGTTACTCCTGACAGCGGCTCGGTCAAAAGCGCTCATACAGATGTCCTGGACCTAAGCGAGGCTGAAGGCATCAAAGCTTCATTCGCAGCCCTTTCCAAAGGCGATGTTGATGGTATGACAGCCAATTTTGATGATAATGCCAAATTCTTCTGGGCCGGAGGGGATAGTGCTGTCGGCAAACAGGCTATAAAAGATTACTGGAACGGCAGGTGGAAGCTTATTGAATCGCTATCTTTTCCCGAAGTCATTGTTCTGCCTGTAAAAGTAAATGAGACCCAGTCACCAAGGTATGTCCCCAACGGCAAATGGGTTTTTGCCTGGACGCTATCACAGGTGAAGTATAAAAATGGAAAAGCCTTAAGTTTTTGGGCACATACCGCTTATTACTATAATGAGGCCGGGAAAGTTGTGCAGGCAGTCCAGTTTATAGATCGCCATCCGATTATGGAAGCAACAAAAGGGATGGTCAAGTAGCTGACAAGTCACATCTATCATAGCAGACGCACTACCAGGGATTCATACACCAGTTGAAAATTGTTCCTGGCGGCTGCATCGAGAAGATCCGGAGCTATACCAGGCTCCGGTTTTGTTTTTTCAGCGTTCGCAGATTTGAATGATTCTGTCCGTTTTTGACGCCTCATTGTCTTTTCAGCCTTTCATTATTGTCCCATCTTTGTGTTGTTCATCATCCAGCCAGGGCATCTTCTGCTCCCCAAAGCAAAAAGAAATAAAATGATAGAAGCTGTTGCAGGAATCGTCGTTGGTATAGTAGTCATCGTCGTTTCACGAATGCTATCCAGGTTCTTCACCACCAAACTCATCGCCGCTACTATTCTAATTGCTATCGCCTTTATTTATGTAGGGTTTTCGTTGAAAGACAATCCAGCGGGCCTTATAGTTTTAGAAGTGTGTGTGGCACTGGTCTTTTATTTTATGGCAATTATCGGGTTCACACGAAACAGCTCGATCCTGGCATATGGTATTCTCCTTCATGGTGTCTGGGACATATTACATCACACCGGGATCGCCTTTGGCGCCAGCATCCCTACCTACTATCCAACATTCTGCGTGATAGTTGATATCATAGACGGTCTATACTTTCTTTATATTTTTAATAAGCAAACCTGATATTATGACTGCAGAAGAAAATATTGCCATCCTGATGGCTGACCTCACAGGATATACAGCGCTTACTGAAACCCATGGTGCAAGTTCAGCAGCTGACCTGATTGATAAATATCTTGAGATAGTGGCAACCTGTCTTGTTGGCGACAGCAGCTTGAAAGAGCGGACCGGCGACGAAATAATGATCGTTTCCAGTTCTGCGGATTCTTTACTTGCTACAGCCATGTTGATCCTGAATAAAACAGCGAAAGAAGAAAACTTTCTGCAGGTTCATTGCGGACTGCATTATGGAAGAGTATTGCACCGGAACAATAGCTATTTCGGTTCAGCGATAAACCTTACAGCCAGGATAACTGCAAAAGCAAATCCCGGGACCTTATGGTGTTCTGAAGATTTTTTCCGTGCGATCACCAACACAGCTGTGCTTAACTTCCAGTCAAAGGGTAAACACAGTTTTAAGAATATAAATGATGAAGTGGAAATTGTTGAACTGGCACATATGCGCCAGGAAACGTTTTATATTGATCCGGTTTGCAGGATGCTCATATTAAATAAAGAAATGGCTGTCCGGTATCCCGGCCCAGACCCTGTTTATTTTTGTTCAGATGGCTGCAGGCATATTTATCATTCAAATAATCCGGGGTCCGATATAATACTTACCAGCAAACAAAAAAGTTATTTGAATGCCCATCGATATACTATTAGTTAAGAACATGGTTTGCCATCGCTGCATCCTGGCTGTAGAAGATATTCTTCTAAAATCGGGGATATCCTTTCAGCAGGTCACTGTCGGCGAAATTCACCTGGAAAGAAAGATAAGCGATGAAAAAATGCATCTGTTATCCGGGCACCTGGCCGGAATAGGGCTGGAATTGATTGACAACAGGGTCTCGGGGACTATCGAAAAAATAAAACAACTGGTGATCCGAAAGGCACGAAAGGACCTGGGTGAGAAAGAAAATCAAATGAAACTTTCCGCTTTTCTCACCAGTAACCTTCACCATGAATATACCTACCTGAGCAGTTTGTTTTCCTCAACAGAAGGTCGTACGATAGAGAATTATTTTATCGAACAGCGCATCGAAAAGGTGAAAGAGCTGCTGATATATAAGGAAATGACCCTCTCAGCAATATCATTTGAAATGGACTACAGCAGTGTGGCACATCTGTCAAACCAATTTAAGAAAGTCACCGGTCTCAACCCTTCGCACTTTATAAAAGCCGGCTCATCCAAACGCAAATTACTGGATCAGATCTAACCCAAAATTCTATAAACCTTACACAAAGTTGTGTAACAACAACGGCCCGCTCTGGTTCTATCTTTGTTTTATCAAATTATAAAAAACAAAAATTATGAAATCAGAAATTAAAGCGGGTATGATTACCTCCAAAGACAATCAAACATGTGATAACCCAAATTGTACATGCGAAAATTGCAACTGCGGAAGCAATTGTACCTGCAAATTCTGTAACTAGGGCAGTTGTCACCTTCGCCCCATAAGCCATCCAAACGCGGATGGCTTATTTAAAATCTCACCATTGGTTAACTACTATAAATGAAAAAAGGCTCCTTGAAAAGCCGGTTACAAAAAAATGATAATATGAAAAATATCTTACTGGTCATTGCCATAGCTTTTACTTTAACCTCCGAAGCGCAGGTTAGCAAGATTTCTTTGCAGGCAAGTGGATTAACCTGCAGTATGTGCAGTAAGTCCATCGATAAAGCTTTGAAGACACTTGACTTTATCCAAAACATTGAAGCGGATATAAAAACCTACACATTCGAGATTACTATTAAAGAAGATGGTATCGCAGATTTCAATGCGATAAAAAAAAGGGTAGAAGGCGCAGGCTTTTCGGTCAGCAGTTTTATCGCTACGATCAATTTTGGAAAGGTTACTATTGAAAAGCATCAACCCCTGACAGTTGGAAATACAATACTATTCCTGGTAAATCCGCCTGAACAGCCGTTAAATGGCACCAAGAGGGTTAAACTCTTAGATAAAGGGTTTGTTTCTGCGAAAGAATATAGACAAACGAACCTCCCTGTTTTAGCACCCGGCACATATCACGCATCGATATAATACAAATCTGATAATCTTTTTGCAATGAGCTTCTTTACAATAAGGCAGTGCATATTTGTTGCCTTCATGTTTATTTCTTCTGTTGCCCGTACGCAGGAACTGTTTTCCCTTACCGAACCCGCCAGTAACCGGCCGTCGGGAAGTATAACCTTTCGACTCGATAATTCGATCATGGATGAAACTAATAATTCCAGGATCAACTACCACATGATTCCTGGTGTAATGATCGGCGTGTCAAAAAAGCTCATGATAAGCGGCGACGCTTTCTTCAGCAACCGTGGTGATGCCTTCAGGACTGAAGGGGCCAGCATATATTCGAAATACCGATTTCTTAGCTACGATGCCATGCAGCGACACTTCCGGATGGCAGTCTTTGGCAGAATAAGTTATAATAACAGTGACATTCACCAGGAAGAGATCAACATGTATGGCCATAATACCGGCGTTGAGATTGGGTTAGTTGCTACAAAACTGATACAAAAGGTTGCCATATCATCAAGCTTCTCTTTTGTCGATGCGACAGATAACGGCAACGGTAATAAATTCATCTACGGTAACAAAGGTTCAAAGGCAGTTAACTATACCTTTTCTTTCGGAAAATTAATGTTGCCAAAAGAATACAGTAATTATTCGCAAACAAATATTAATCTTATGTTGGAATTGCTAAGCCAGCTCAATGTGGGCTCCGGTAAATACTATATGGATCTGGCACCATCTGTCCAGCTGATATTTAATAGTCAGAGCCGCGTGGACATAGGGTACAGAAAACAAATAACCAGTACCTTGCTCAGAACTGCGCCAAACGGCTTTTTTATCCGCCTGGAATACAACATGTTTAATGCACTTTAAACGGTACTATCTTTTCGCCGTGGCATTTAATATTCAATAAGCTGTATGAAGAAATTCGCTTTTATTATTCCTCCCTGTGTTGAAATACTCGACCTCGCGGGACCAGTCCAGGTATTTACGGAGGCCAGATTTTATGGGTTTGAAGTGTCGCTGGAATTTTATTCTTTCCAGGACGATATAGTCAGTTCTTCAGGACTGGCATTTGGTAAAGTGAAGCATCATAAGGATGCGGATCTCCGCGAAGGCGACTATCTTTTCATTCCCGGCATGGACTTCAGTTATGTAAATAGTTTTGAGTTTAAGGCTGAGCATGATTTCTATAAATGGGTGAGAGCGTGTTCAGGAAGAAAGGCCATTGTCTGCTCAGTCTGTAATGGTGCCTTCGTGCTTGGCAGGGCAGGTTTACTGAAGGATACGGAATGTACAACCCACTGGCGACGAATTGAGGCACTACAGCTGGAGTTTCCCGATGCAAAAGTAATTACCGATATACTTTTTAAGAAATCCAACAATGTGTATACCAGTGCCGGGATCAGTGCAGGTATTGATCTTTCTTTAGCCATTCTCGAGGAACTAAAAGGTGCATTATTCACACACAAGGTAGCGCGGGGGCTGGTAGTGTATCACAGGCGTAATCATGATCATACGCAGCAAAGTGTATATCTCGATTACCGCAATCACATCAATCCAAAGATCCACACTGTGCAGGATCATTTGATTGATCACCTGGCGGACGAAAACAATATAGAGGACCTGGCATCACTTGTCGCCATGAGCCCGAGAAACCTGAGTAGGATCTTCAAAGAAAAAACAGGTACAACAATCCTGGAATATCTCACGATGCTGCGCCTTGAGCTTGCCAAAACGATGCTCAATAATCCCGAGTATACGAGTGGTTATATTGCAAGCAAATGCGGGTTCAAATCACCCAGACAATTACAACGTATCCTCAAAGCCAATAAAACAGACAGAACAAATTAGTCTTCACGCATGTTTCGCTATCGTGTTTTTTGGCTCGGCATATTTATTCAAAAGGGCGGCAGGGTAATAAGGAGTCAGGAAGATGAGTGATTTTATCTTGTGATCTCCAGCTTTTCCATCATCTCATCTGCAACGGGCTCGCTGTAAATACCGTATGCATTCACCAATACGCCTTTCAGGTCGTATTTCTCAGAAGAGATCGCATATAAGATCGCTTCATCGGACGGATTACTTTCTCCTTCAAAACGGTAAAAGCTGTCGACCTTGAATTCATCCGCAAAAACTTTGTATTCACCATTGCGGCATTCGAGGCAGTTTTGCCTTAGGTTAAAATCTTCTGTATATCCCTGGGAACGCAGGTCGTTCATGGTTTCTGAAAGTGTTACGTATGTACTCATAGTTCAACTTTTATAAATATTCAAATGATCTTAAATTACCCAAATAATTACGTCTATATCGAATGCATTTAAAGCGCCATTATTTTTTCCCAGACCGTTGATAAAACCGGAATGCCCTTTTCAAGATTTGTTTTCCGGCTATTCAAAACGCGTTCGCCGGGATACGTTATTTTCTTTGAGTTATCTGCTGGTACCGAAAGATGATAATCGGCGATGATACCATCTACTGTTTTCGCGATTAGTGAATGATTACTGAGTTTCGTGATGTCAATGGCAATAAACAATTGGGATATCTTTGTTTCCGTTCCGCCTTTTGTTATTTCATGACCTGCCAAACCTCCTGATAAAATGGTTGTAAGTATATCAAGTAACAAAGACATGCCGGCGCCTTTCCAATAGCCAATCGGCAATGCGCGACGCGACGCCAGTATCTCGGCGGGGTCACTTGATAATTCACCTTGTTTATTATAGCCGCCGGTTACTGCCAGTTTTTCGCCACGAAGCTCAGTGAGCTCCATGGCTCCAAAGGAGTATTGAGACATGGCCATATCCAATACGATGGCTTCATCCTTATAAGGAAGTGCCAATACGAATGGGTTGTTCCCAAGTCTGGAATCCAGTGCTCCCCATGCGGGCATTACCCCGATGGTATTTGTTATTCCAATAAAAACATATCCTGCTTTAGCCGCGCGCCAACCATAGGTTCCACCCCTCATCCAGTGATTGGTGTTCGCCAATGCTACACAGCCAATGCCATATTCGCCCGATAATTTCATTGCTGTTTCCGTGGCGTGCACAGCATTTAAAGTGCCCGGTCCCTGGTTGCCGTCCCATTGTTCGATGCCACCGAATTTATGTTTTAAGGATGGTGTGGCGGTTGTCTTGACAAGTCCCATTTTTACATGCTCAACAAATACCGGGAATCGATTTACTCCGTGAGTATAGATGCCATCCACACTATTACCAGTAAAAATTGCGGCAATGGCATCAGCTCGTTCATCATAAAAATTAAGCCCGGCTAATATTTTTTTGAAGCGGTCATGCATCTCATGCGAACTGATCAAAATTGTTTTGTTACTGTTCATATTTCAACCTGCACTTTTAATGAATGTATTTTATCTGCTGCCAGCTGCATAGCTTTTTTTATATCAGTAAATGGTAATACACTTGTAATAAATGGTCGAAGGTTAATTCTGCCGGATAATACCAACGCAATAGCTTCATCAAAAATGTTCCCGTACCTGAATGAGCCAATCAATTGTATTTCTTTAACCATTAATTTGTTTGCCGGAAGTGGGATGTTTTCAGTTCCAAGAGTTCCTATCTGAATGATGGTTCCCCCTGGTCTCACAATATCAAATGCCTGACGCAATGCTGACGCAGATCCGGATGCTTCAAAAATCAGGTCGAAACCCCTGCCAGTCAGTTCATGCACCTTTTGCGCTATACCCTGTTCAGCAGGATCGATCGAACAATCAACGCCGGATTCAAGTGCGGATTTCCGTCTTTCAGGCACCATATCACTCACTGCTACCAGTCCGGCGCCATAGGCTTTTGCTGTGAGGGCAGTTAGCAAACCTATAGTTCCGCCACCCGTGATTAGCACCTTTTTGCCCGAAATAGCTCCGGCTCTTTTTACGGCATGGAGTCCGACAGCCAAAGGTTCAATCATTGCACCAGAACCGTCATCCAATTGATCAGGCAACAAATGGCATTGACTTGCGGCCGCCATTACAAACTCTGCCATAGCACCGTTTGTTGGCGGATTGGTACTGCCGCTGCCTAGCATAACAGTATCCGGGCAAAGATTGCTACGCCCACTTTGGCAGTCGTCACATGTTCCGCACGGGCGTGCCGGATTTACGGTTACTCTTGAGCCAATGCTCAAAGGGCCGGTAACATCCTGGTTCATTGCGAAAATTTCGCCTGTTAATTCGTGGCCCAGAATAAATGGTCTTGAAGGAACAAAAGCTCCGCAATAACCATCTTCGAAATAATGCAGGTCTGAACCGCAGATGCCTGCTCTTTTGATGCGGATAAGAACCATCCCGGGTAAAGGGTCAGGTGTCTCATAATCTTCCAGCCGGATATCCTTTGCACCATACAAAACAGCCGCTCTCATTGGTCTGAGTATTTATGATTGAATATACTATAATCCGATGATGCAAAAATGCTAAGGGAAGAAATTGCGAAATCTCATCCGGCGGCAGATGTTTTAGTTTTAATTTCATTACTGTAATGCGATAACAGAAAACGGAATGAAGAAAATCGGGCAGCTGGATTTATGAGCAGCCGCATTCCATATCTTAGCAACATGAGAAAAATTATGTTGTCTCTCCTGTTTGCATTCGTAACAGGAGTAAGCACTGCACAGGACACGACTGCAGCATATCGAAGACTTGATTCGATAGCGATTATTGACCAGAAAGTAATGATGCCAATGCGGGATGGCGTCCGGCTTGCCACAGATATTTACCGCCCGAAAGGCGACTCAAAAGCTCCGATCATTTTTTCCCGCACACCTTATAATTTTAATACCTGGATCGACGGTAAAATGACCACCAGGACCCTCGAAGAAGCATACAATGCCGTGAGTCGTGGATACGCATTGGTGGTACAGAATGAACGCGGTCGTTTTTTCTCAGAAGGAGAATGGGATATCCTTGGCACCCCACTTACTGATGGCTATGATGCTTTCGAGTGGATGGCTAAACAACCCTGGAGCAATGGCAAGATCGGTTTGATAGGCTGTTCCTCCACCGCTGAATGGCAGATGGCCGTTGCTTCTCAGAATCATCCTGCTTTGGCAGCAATGGTCGCCCAAAGCTTCGGTGCAGGTATCGGGCGCGTGGGAAAATATATGGAACAGGGCAACTGGTATCGTGGCGGTGCACAGCAAATGTTGTTCACAGCCTGGTTATACGGAACGCAGGACGATATCTTCAAACCCCGGCTCCCGAACACAGTTACACAGGATGATGTGCGCCGCCTCCAACGATTTTATGATATGGGACCGGAGATGCCAAGGGTTGACTGGGCCGCAGGTCTCAGGCATCTCCCGGTAAAGGACATTATAAAAAATGTACAGGGACCGGTGGGGATCTATGATAAGATGATTGCCCGCAAGCCCAATGATACTGCCTGGTTCAGCGGTGGCCTTTATCATGACGATATGCCACTTGAGGTTCCGGCCTATTGGTTCGTATCATGGTATGATGTTTCTTCCGCGCCTAATATTGCATTGTTTAATCATGTAAGAAACAGTGCCAAAAATAAAGCCGTGGCAGATAACCAATATCTCGTGATCGCTCCAACCCTTCATTGTTCCTATAAACGTGCTACGGAAAATACCATCGTCGGTCAGCGTAGTATGGGTGATGCAAGGTTGAACTATGATGAGCTCACCTGGAGCTGGTTTGATATGTTGCTCAAAGGTGATAACAATAAATTCAAAGAGAACAATCCACCGGTCAGGTATTTCACGATGGGAATCAACAAATGGCAACAGGCCGAAAGTTTCCCCCTCCCCAATACCGAAACCAGGTCTTATTATCTCAACAGTGGAGGTAAGGCAAATACCCGGAACGGTGACGGAACCCTCGTACTGAAAAAGCCCGGTGCGAAGGACCAGCCCGATGGCTTTACTTATGACCCGATGAATCCTGTGCCCTCTTACGGCGGAAATGTTTGCTGCACCGGCACGGCGGTCCAGGGGGGAGCTTTTGACCAATCTGAAATGGAATTACGTGATGATATCCTGGTCTATACTTCGGAGCCACTGAAGGAAGGAGTGGAGATCACCGGGTTTATAGAATCGACCTTGTATGTGTCATCAACCGGCAGGGATACCGATATTACTATAAAACTTATTGATGTGGACTCGTCCGGGAAGGCATATAACCTCGATGAAACGATCCAGCGCCTGCGTTACCGGGAAGGATACGACAAGGAAGTGATGATGGAAAAAGGCAAAGTGTATAAAGTTGATCTCACCCCGATGGTGACGAGTAATTATTTTGGAGCCGGTCACCGGATCAGGATCGAAGTTTCAAGCAGTAACTTTCCCCGTTTCGAGCGAAACCTGAACACCGGCGGAAATAATTATGATGAAGCTAAAGGAGTGGTTGTCGAAAACAAGATTCATCATTCTTCAAAATATCCTTCCGTGATCAGGCTCCCGGTAATCCCGGGCAAACCTGTCAAATAGAATGCTTAACCTTGAAGATGATGGTCGCATGCCATCAGCGCCCAAAGTTCAATGCATCCCTTTTTCGACTATACTTAACCGTTACCATTAATTTAATTAAAATGCAGATCAAAAGTTTCAGTTCTACCAGGTTCATGACTGTTTTTTGGATCATGTCACTTATTTGGGGGTTCACCGTTGATGCCAGTGCACAAAATAGCAGTGGAAAGAATTTGTACCTGCAAACAAGCGAGATGGCTGATATGATGATACAGTTTGATGCGGACCGCGCAAGTATCATGCGATTCTATTCAACAAGTGGTACCGGCGATGAATGGTGGCTCCGGCAACAACGAAATGATTATAATTCGCCCGAACGCCGTCAACGTTTGATGCAGTTGATCTCTGAATACCTCAGGCAGACTGAAGCAGTGAATTTTGACCGGATGAGTATAAATGGTAAGGTCGATTACCTGCTTTTCAGGCGAAACCTGGAAGACGGCATTAATATGTTAACGCAGCAACAAAAGAATTATGAACAAGTGAGCAGCTTCCTGCCATTTTCTGAAAAGATCTACGCTATTGAAAAACCTCGTAGAAGGGGAATAGGAGTAAACGGAGAGGCGGCCGCTAAAGAGCTTAATAATATCAGCAAAGAAGTAAGTGAAGCCATCGCAAAGCTGAAAAAAGCGGATAGCATCGACATGAAGCATGCGACCCTGGCCGCGGACGCTGTTAAAGGGCTACAGGGAGCGTTAAAAAATTATTATAATTTTTACAATGGATATGATCCCCAGTTCACCTGGTGGGTGCCTAAAACATATACCGGTCTTGATAGCCTGCTCAACCTGTATGCATCATCATTAAAAAAGAAAGGAAAAATCAATACGTCCCAAAAGGACGATGGTAGTGGCATCATTGGCAACCCGATCGGGAGGGACGAATTGATCAGAACCCTCAAACTAGAATTCATCCCTTACACGGCCGAGGAACTGGTAGATATTGCAAACAAGGAATTTGCCTGGTGTGATGCCGAACTGCTGAAAGCTTCACGCGAAATGGGTTTTGGAGATGATTGGAAGGCGGCACAGGAAAAGGTGAAGAACATGTATGTGCAACCCGGTAAACAACCGGAAGCGATGTACGATCTGTACAAACAATCCCTCGACTTTCTTAAAAAAAATGATCTGCTTACCATACCTCCACTGGCTGAAGAGGCGTGGGGCATGTACATGATGTCTCCGGACAGGCAACGGGTAAATCCCTTTTTCCTTGGCGGCGAATCGCTGATCATATCCTATCCGACCAATACAATGACTTACGAAGAAAAGATGATGAGTATGAGGGGAAACAACCCTTATTTTTCCCGTGCAACTGTTCATCATGAATTGATTGCAGGACACCATCTGCAGGGATACATGAATGCAAGACATAAAACCTACAGGGAATTCGATACGCCTTTTTGGGTGGAAGGAAATGCGTTGTACTGGGAACTTTTGTTATGGGATTTGGGATTTCCCCGCAAGCCGGAGGATAAGATCGGTATGTTATTCTGGCGGATGCACCGTTGCGCGAGAATTATCTTCTCACTTAACTATCACCTCGGAAAGTGGACGCCACAACAATGTATAGATTTCCTGGTGGACCGGGTTGGGCACGAAAGGGCGAATGCAGAAGGCGAAGTCAGACGCTCATTCACGGGTGGCTACGGGCCACTGTACCAGATTGCTTATATGATCGGTGGTCTGCAGTTCATGGCATTGAAGAAGGAATTGGTGGACACGCGCAAGATGACCTATAAGCAGTTTCATGATGCCATCCTCCACGAAAACAGTTTACCCATAGAGATGTTGAGGGCAATTCTTACCGATCAGCCTTTAACCCGGAGTTATAAGACCAGTTGGCGCTTTTATAACAAATAGATCAGCATAAGAAAATTCCACCGTTGATTGACAATGTTTGGTTAATTTAATTGACCAAACTAACACAATGAAGAGATATTTAACCAGCGTTTTGTTATTGCTTTTTCTCTTTCCGACATTTGGGCAGGAACTTTCAAAGAAAGACTATGCCCGCGCTGTGTCGTTCCTGTGGCCGAATCTGACGAACAATAAAGTATTCAATCTTTCCATACAGGTTAACTGGTTTCCCGATAGTACCGGGTTGTCTTATGTCACCTACACCAGTAAAGAAAAGGTCTTCAACAAGTTCGATTTTAAGGAAATGAAAACTACAAGGCTGTTTGATCAAGATCGGCTTGCACGCTTACTTAACGACTCATTAAAGACCAGTTTTAAAGGTGATTCCCTTCCCTTTAATGCTGTCAATTATGTAAATAAGTCGACCGTTGATTTCAATATCGGGGGTAAAGGATACCGGCTGGACCTAAAGTCATGGAAACTTGAAATCAAAAAGCCGCGGACCAACAACGCGATGGAGGCGGGATCCCCGGATAACAAATGGACCGCATTCACCAAAGACCACAATCTTTATGTCAGATCGCAATCAACCAACCAGGAGAAACAACTCAGCAAAGACGGTAAAAAGAACTATGAATATGCCAGCTATTATGAATGGGGGGAATTGATCGAAGGCGAAAATGGTGAGCGCCCGCCGCATTTCGGTGTTTACTGGTCACCTGACTCCAAATGGATCCAGACTTATATCTGTGATCTGAGCAAAGGCCGGAAAATGTATTTGCTCGACTGGAGTGTTGATAGTTTGTACCGTGCCAGGCTCTTATCATATTATCGTGGTTCACCGGGCGACACTGATATGGTATACATGATACCGGTGATCTTTAATGTGGAGACTGGCGAAGAAATCCGTCTCGATGAGTTAAGGAACGTAAATGCCGCGAGTTTTGAATGGGCCAGGGAACCTGGAATATTGTATATGGAAAACAGGGTCCGTGGTTACCAGCAAACCGACCTTTATCGTTATGATCTTAACGCAAAAAAACACGAGAAGATCTATACGGAAAAAAGCCCGACCAACATTGACAACTATAATTCGCTGATGGTAGAGGATCGTGGCGAACTTATTATCACATCAGAAAAAGATGGCTGGAAACAATTGTATACCCTTCGCGTTAAAGATAAAACACTCAGGCCGCTGACCAACGGTGCGTTTTATGTGAACGATATCCTGCATCCAGGTAAAAACAATCAGCCCATTCTTTTTACGGCTTCCGGAAAGGAATCGGGACGTAATCCTTATTATCAGCATGCCTATAAAATAAACCAGGACGGTTCCGGATTAACGCTCTTAACCCCGGAAAATGCCAACCATGACGTCTCGGTCTCACCTGATGGAAAATATATTGCCGACAATATTTCCGCCCCCGATAAACCTTCGGTACTGGTGTTGAGAGACACCAAAACGGGTCGGATCCTCAATGAATTGGGTAAAGCAGATATCGCAGGATTAATGGCAATGAATTATCGTTTCCCGGAAACCTTTACCGCAACGGCGCGTGATGGTGTTACAACAATCTATGGTGCTATCTGGAAGCCCACATTGTTTGATTCGTCAAAGCGGTACCCGGTTATTGACCAGTCATATACCGGGCCTCATACCAATATGTTCCCGAGAACATTCACATCAACATTGGCCCGTTCAAACCAGGCACTTGCCGAACTCGGATTTATTGTTGTAACCATAGATGGAATGGGCACCGCGGGAAGATCAAAGGCATTCCACAATGTTTCCTATAAAAACATGGGAAAAAATCTTACGGATCATGTGCTTGCCATAAAAGAGCTGGGAAAGCGGTATTCATGGATCGATACAGGCAGGGTAGGGATCTTCGGTCATTCTGCCGGTGGTTATGACGCCGGCCACGCAATGCTCGAATTTCCTGAATTCTATAAAGTTGCCGTGGCAAGTTCCGCTGATCATGATTTTCGAATGGAAAAAGACTGGTGGCCCGAAATGTATATGGGCTGGCCGGTCGATTCAACTTATGACCAGGTGTCAAACATTACGATGGCCGGAAAATTACAAGGCAAATTATTGATCGTTCATGGCGGGCTGGATGAAAACGTAAACCCATCAGCAACTTTCAAACTGGCAGAGGCCCTTGTAAAAGCGGATAAGGAATTTGATATGCTTATCTTCCCCAGTCAGCACCATGGTTACACGGGAAAGTTCAATGACTATTTTACAAAAAAGAAATGGAATTATTTTGTTCAGCACCTGCTTGGCGCCAGGCCAATCTGGGATTTCGAAATGAAATAAAGTTTCACTTATGCATTGCTTTGGGCCAGGACTTAGAGATTAAATTTTGGTGACAAACTCCTTATTAAATTTTGAATGCATATTTTTAAAGCTGGTTGCAGATCTGACTGATAATTATATACCTGCAACGCTTATACCTGACGGTTACTATAAACATTACTAAAAATGCTGATGAAAGTTGTTAATCCCATAAGATTGATCCTGTTTTTCTGGATTGCATCGTGTGCCTGTAATTCACCAAAAGAGAACACAAACGATTATGAGGCAGACATCATTATTTACGGCGGAACTTCGGCTGCAATCACTGCCGCGGTCCAGGCAAAAAACATGGGTAAGACAGTCATCATCGTTTCGCCGGATACCCATCTGGGCGGGCTCAGTGCAGGCGGCCTCGGCTTCACAGATACCGGCAACAAGGGAGTGATTGGTGGCTTGTCGCGCGATTTCTACCACAGGATATATATGCGCTATGCCCAGGATAGTAACTGGAAGTGGCAGCCTAAATCAGAATACGGAAACAAGGGTCAGGGGACGCCGGCAATCGATGGAAATGAAAGAACCATGTGGATCTTCGAACCCCATATAGCCGAGGCAATATTTGAAGATTATGTAACCGAAAATAAACTCGAGATATACCGCAACGAATGGCTCGACCGCGCAAAAGGTGTGGAGAAAAAGGATAATGCCATTGTTTCCATCAAAACCCTGAGCGGTAAGACTTTTAAAGGAAAGATGTTTGTGGATGCTACGTACGAAGGTGATCTTATGGCTTCGGCAAATGTGAAATATCATGTTGGGCGGGAAGCAAACAGCGTATATAAGGAAGAGTGGAATGGCGTACAGACCGGGATTTTCCATCATGGCCACAACTTCACAATGAACATTTCACCATATAAGGTTCCCGGCGATCCTGCCAGTGGTTTGCTGGCAAATATTTCATCTGCGGACCCTGGAAAGAAAGGTGAAGGCGATAGTAAGATCCAGGCTTATTGCTTCAGAATGTGCCTTACCAATAACCCGGAAAACAGGGTCGCTTTTGCCAGGCCCGATGGCTATGATTCTACCCAATACGAGCTCCTCGTTCGTGTTTTCGCTGCAGGCTGGAAGGAATTATTCAATAAGTTTGATCCGATACCAAACCGCAAGACGGATACTAATAATCACGGTCCTTTCAGCACTGATTACATCGGGATGAACTATGATTATCCTGAAGCTTCGTATGAGGCACGCCGTGAGATCATCAAAAAGCACGAGACTTATCAAAAAGGATTGATGTATTTTATCAGTACCGATCCCCGCATCCCGGATAGTATCCAGCAAGCGTTTAACACCTGGGGGCTGGCGAAGGATGAATTCAGGGATAATGGCAACTGGCCACACCAGATCTACGTGCGTGAGGCCCGTCGGATGATCAGCGATTATGTGATGACCGAACACGATGCCCTCGGCAAACGCGAGGTGCCTGAGCCCGTGGGCATGGGATCATATACGCTGGACGCTCATCACGCGCAGCGATATATTACACCGGAAGGATTTGTTCAGAATGAAGGTGATGTAGGCGTGAAGGCCCCGAAACCTTACAGTATCTCCTATAAGTCCATCATACCCAAAAAAGCAGAATGCGGTAATTTGCTTGTCCCTGTATGTATTTCCAGTTCACATATTGCTTTTGGTTCGATACGCATGGAACCGGTATTCATGATATTGGGTGAATCGGCCGCTACAGCTGCTTCCCTTGCCATCGATGCCAAAATCAATGTACAGGATCTGCCTTATGAGACGTTGAAAACATCTTTGTTAAAGCAAAACCAGAAGCTAAGTCTGAATGATACGGCTCAGTAACACTTTCTAGAACAGGTAATCCGTACTCAGGAAATTCGAGTCGCGCTTCTTTACGATTTCGTTGAAAAGGTTTTTATTGGATTCAGTTTCCTTTGTTGCCACCAGCGACCGTATAGAGAATGAACGCAGCGCATCAAAAACAGAAAGTGTGCCTTCTGCACTATCTTTCCTTCCTGTAAATGGAAATACGTCAGGACTACGCTGTGCCTGGCAGTTGATGTTCACCCTGCTGACAAGATTTACAAAAGGATCGATAAGCCGGGCAACCTCTACAGGATCTTCGCTGAATATACTTACCTGCATGCCATGGGTGGCATTTACCTGGTAACTGATGGGTTCATCTATGGATTCGAATGGCACTACCGGTACTATAGGGCCAAATTGTTCTTCGTGGTACAGTTTCATCTGGTCATTCACGGGGTAAACGACTGCAGGTATCACTAATGAGGCTTCATTATACCCTCCGTTCTTGTTAATCACTTTTGCTCCTTTGGCAATAGCATCATCAATACATTCTTTCAGGTATGCGGGTTTATTGGCTTCTGGCAGAGGGGTGATCTTCACATCTTTTTCCCACGGCAGCCCGGGTTTGAGGGCCTCCACCGCCACCTTCAGCTTTTCAAGAAAAGCAGGTGCCACTTCTTTCTGAACAAAAATCAATTTTAGCGCCGTACATCTTTGTCCGTTGAATGACAGAGCCCCTAAGATACATTCGTTCACCGCAACGTCGAGATTTGCGTTCCGGGTGACGATGGCAGCATTTTTTGCATCGAGGCTGAGTATCGCACGAAGACGATTTACTTTGGGGTGTAATTTCTTGAGACCATTAGCAACTTTGCTGGAGCCGATAAATGCGAGGACGTTTACCTTTCCGCTTTCCATAACGGGGGTTACGATATCGGCACCCTTACCATATAATGTATTCACTGTACCCTTCGGAAAAGATTCTTTAAACGCATTGAGCAGTGGATAATGTGCGAGCACTCCATGTTTTGGCAGTTTAAACAGTATTGTATTCCCCATGATAAGTGCGGGAATGAGTGTCGTAAAAATTTCATTCAGGGGATAGTTGAAAGGGCCCATGCTCAATACAACCCCCAGCGGTGCACGACGTATCTGCGCGATGGTACCTTCTGCGTGCTGAAACCTTGATGACTCGCGATCAAGATCCTTCAGGGCATCAATGGTGAAATTGATATAATCAACGGTCCGGTCAAACTCCTTTGTGGAATCAGCCAGGGTTTTACCGATTTCCCACATCAGCAGCCTGATCACAAGATCGCGTTGCTGTATCATGAGGTAAACAAACTTTTGCATACACTTAATTCTGCCTTCAACAGACATGGTTGGCCATTCTCCCAAGCCGTTATCATAGGCAGCCACGCCCGCGTCAAGGGCTTCAAGTGCTTCTTTTCCACTGGTATTAGGAATAGTGCCAAGCAGTTTGCGCTCAGGGCCGTTTTTGGTAAGAATACAAACGGGTGAATAGACCTGGGTAACGGGTCCATTCCATGGGACCAGTTCGCCATTCAACAGGTAAGATTTTTGGTGAATTTCCGGAACGATATATTCTGCTGGTATGTTACTTTCTTCCTTGAAGATTTCTAACGATGCTTTAGTTAATGTTTGTTGATCCATGTTTGTGCTATTAGTTGAACTTCTGAAACTTTGGTGTTGTGACTTTGAAATAAGCCGGTTAGCGACGGCAATTTAAAGCATATTTTGGTTGAACGATATTCTATATCTGAATTAAGGCTTGTATCAAATTCAGCATTTGAGTGTTGAACTGAATGTTGAACTGACATTATATTTTTGTAAAATTTTTTAAACCACCCCGCAAAAAAAAAAGCAAGCTTAAATAGCTTGCTTCTAAAGTCCCTCATAGGAACAAAATCATTTACCACGTTCGATCATTTATTTAACTGAATTTATTTGTCTGCTTTTGGAAAGTCAGGATTTTGCATAACTTCATCAATCTGTGCAGTATGCCGTTTGCAGTGACCAGCCATGAAGACGATTGTCTGATATGCATCAACTTTGCCAAAAGGAAAATCATAGTAATGATTTCTCAGGTCATCAGTAGTAGTGTTTATGTAATCAATGTGTTTATTTCGTCTTGAGATAAATTCTTTTAACGTTGTTTGAAAATCTCCGAACTTACCTGTTGGCAATACTGCTTCCTGTGCTTTAAATTTTGTGCTTCTGTTCTCTATCATTTTAACTACCTGGTCATCACTTAACTTTACTTCACTTCTTTTTGAAGGATCGGCCGGAGCTTTTAAGGTTGATAGCGCAAGATCGAAGAGCCCATTCTCCGCGATAGTAATATGTTCGACACATTGAGCCACGGACCAGGCTGATGAATCAGCTTTGAAGGCGAGCTGGGCAGGAGTAAGACCTTTGACTTTTGTTAATAACGTTTCGCGTGACTCCTGCAGCAGGTTTGAAGCGTATTTCCGCTCAGCATCTGTTAGTCCGGCTGTATTGTTAAAGCTGGTAGTTACGAAAAGCAGGGAGCAGAGAAGCAATTTCATTGAGTTCATACTATAGTTTTTTAGATTAGACAATTACACCGATCATGGCTATTCAAAACGTTCATTTCAACTGGCATAGCCGGGTGCTAAGATAGTTGTTGGAAGATTTTATGCGCGGGTGTTAAGAGGACAATCTAAGGGGGTGAATTGGACTATTTATGTTGATCAGGCCAGGGTCGGCCTTTGCCTGTTTCGCAAAACAATTTCAGGCTTCGGAGAAACATAGCCCAGGTAAAATTACACTCCGCTAACATCAGCGTTTGGTCGCTCCAGTTGTCGTGATTAAATATTAATAGGCTGACAATTGCAACTTTTTTCAGTTGCTGTATCTGTCCTCTTATTTCCGGATGTTTTTGCACGAGCGATTGTGCATCACCTTCTTCAATCCTGAAGGTGATCATTGTATCTATCCATTGAGCATCTCCACTCAGGCACTTCCACTTTATGAGCCGCCCCGGTTCGAGTTTTTCAATGTGCATTTCTTTATAGTATTCGCTACCAAAGGGAAAACGAGCAATACTGTTGACTTCAGATTTTGCGGTTGATCCTGGTGTCCACCAGGCCGAAAGTCCATGGGCACTGGTGATTGAATCATATACTTTTTCTGCCGGAGAGGCAATTACCAATGCGTGATAAATATTAGGCATTTTAATCTATTGAATGAGGAAGACAAATTGATCCCTAAAGCTAGAGTGAATAGCAATACTCGAATGGGTACGAACTGGACATTGTGTGGGGGCGATACGGACTAATACGCCAGCAGCCGCCCGCATGCTATGATAGCTACCCATAGAACGATTGACAGTATCGCCATTAATTTCGCGGCAGAATGTGGTTCTGTTTTATTGTTGGACTGCGAACGCGCGACAATCTTATGAAAAACAAACGCATTCAATCCTGCCACCAGTAACAACATCAACTTGGTCCAGAAAACAGGATCGTACCCGAGAGTGCTGGCATTGGTGGTAAACAACAGGATGCCGGAAGGTATTACTAAGATCAGCCCTCTCAATGACCAGGGCAATATATGCCTGCTTAGGCCATCCACAGCTAAATGCCTTGATGATCCAAGTAAACGAAGGTCGAACAGGAAAGCTCCGCCTACCAGCAATACTATGCCGGTGATATGTATAATTTCAAGAAAGGGATACAGCCAGGTGGACTGCCGGATAGCCACTGCAAAGGATGATTGCTCCAGAAACTGCAAAAAAGCATTCATTCCAATTGTCAACGCAATTCGTATTTGATATCCTTTACAAATACTCTTTCCGCCCTCATTTCATCTTTTTTTTCTTTGTGCGGATATCCTACAACACGTATTTGGCCACCTTGTTTTATCATTTCCGCAGTGAGGCCGCGGTCAGTCATCCGGCTCACCGGTGCGAGTATTACTGTCCAGACCTTTTTCCCCTCGTTTACCTTAATCACTCCATGCGGATTCTCATACTTGGATGTCTTAATATTTCCCGTGAAATCAAGTGTTTTGGTCTGATCATAATCGGCCCAACCATGGTGTGGGGGAGTAAAAGATGCACAGATCAGGAAAGTCAGGACCGCGCAAATGTTTTTAAGACTTTTCATAACGCAAGTATTTGATTATGAAAGTTACAAAAATCGCCATTGAAAAATTCGGTGAGTCTGGTTTAACCAATTCCAGTTAACCTGCTTTAGCCAATTCCTGTGAGATGCTATCGCCCGGAGATTTTTTTTATCAAAAACGACCGGGTTGTTAAATAATTCAATATCTTGAGTACATACGAACGTTCGTTAGTTTTTATCAAACATCATATTATGCAGCTTGCCATGCAAAAATCCCTCCTGAGCCTGGGTATCGAGGTCAATACCCTGCACTATCAGCTTCAGCCCGCCGAACTTACAAGCCAAACCCTGGCTTTAAAGCAGGGAAAATTGAATGATCGCGGGGCACTGTGCGTAAATACCGGCAAATTTACCGGCCGGTCACCCAAAGATCGGTTCATCGTCATGGATGCCCTCACCCGTAAAACAGTGGATTGGGGCGATGTGAACATCGCATTTGATGCCAGGAAATTTGATAGTTTATACGACAAAGTTTGTGGATACCTCTCTTCCCGGAAAGAGATCTGGGTGCGTGACTGCTATGCTTGTGCAGAAGACAGGTACAGGCTGAATGTACGGGTCATTACCGATACTCCCTGGGCAAATTTATTTTGTCATCATTTGTTTTTGCGGCCGGAAGAAAGTGAGTTGCCTTATTCGCAGACTGACTGGTTGATTGTGCAGGCGCCGGGATTTATAGCCTCCCCGTCTGAAGATGGCACAAGACAGGAAAACTTTTCGATCATCAATTTCACCCGGAAGATCATATTGATTGGTGGCACTGCTTATACCGGCGAGATAAAAAAAGCATTGTTTGGTGTACTCAATTTTGTTTTGCCACAACGTAAAAAAGTATTGTCTATGCATTGTGCTGCCAATGAAGGCAGGAAAGGAGATGTTGCATTGTTTTTTGGATTAAGCGGTACGGGAAAAACTACACTTAGTACTGATCCGGGTCGTAGCCTGATCGGCGATGATGAACATGGTTGGGCAGAAGGAACTGTATTTAACTTCGAGGGTGGCTGTTATGCAAAGTGCATCCGGCTGGATGCTGAAAAAGAACCGCAGATCTTCAACGCGATCCGAGGCGGAACATTGCTGGAAAATGTGGTTTTTTATGAGGGCACCGATCGGGTCAATTATGATGATGACTCTGTCAGTGAAAATACAAGGGCCGCATACCCGATCGATTATATCAACAATGCGAAACAGCCTTCTGTTGGTGGCAATCCCAGGAACATATTTTTTCTTACCTGTGACGCTTCAGGCGTATTGCCCCCTATCAGTAAACTTAACAAGGGCCAGGCCATGTTCCATTATATCAGTGGTTACACCGCAAAGATCGCTGGTACCGAGGTAGGGATCGCTCAACCCCAACCCGTGTTTTCCGCTTGCTTTGGGAGAGTTTTCCTGCCTTTAAACCCGGTTGAGTATGCAGAAATACTCGGCGGTTTACTGGAGGCGCATCCTGAAATTAATGTCTGGCTGGTTAATACCGGGTGGACGGGAGGCGGATTTGGAAATGGCAAACGCATTTCCCTGCAATATACGAGAGCTATGATCCGCGCAGCGCTTAACGGTGACCTGGCGAATGTAAATTATGATACAGACGAGCATTTCAATTTCCGGATCCCCCAGGCGGTACCGGGAGTACCATTGTCTATGCTTAATCCACGTTTAAGCTGGCAGAGTGAAAATCACTATGATGAAGCGGCAAATCATCTTGCCGAATTATTCATTAGAAATTTTGAAAAATATGAGGATAAGGCAGGGGCTGAAACTAAAGCCGCAATGCCACGTATGCTGACGTAAGCAGCAAGGTTCAAAACAAGTCGCCTATGCCTACACGTTATAGAATCAATTATATAGGCCGATAAAGAATTTTGTAAAGGCAAATATGCCAAGTGCAAGCATCAGGTAGCCAGGTATTTTTCTGATCACAGAGTGTTTATCCAGGAGGATTTTCGAAAGCTTCCTTGCGGCGAAGGTCACCAGTAATAGCAAAGAAAAAACGCCCAGCGATACTCCTGTTAAGTAAGAATGAAGTCCAATTGAAGTGCTGAGATCGATCCAGTCCTGGCTCTTGAAATATGCGGTCGCCCCGGTCCAATAAGGTATCGCGAGGGGATTTAATATCCCAAGTAACACGCCTTTTACAAAACCGTTCGGCTTTGAACTGGTCTTTGGTTTTGCCGGTCCATGCGATGAGAAGATGGCAATAAGTCCAAGGGCACTCATAACAATTGCCGTGATCAACTGCATATTCGAAACAATCATCGGACTGGTTCTGATCAGCAGTTCAAAACGCACGGCTATCCATGCATAAAAATATTCTACGATCGCGGCTCCCGCTGCCATACGGATTGCCACCGAAGATTTATGATCCAGGCCGGACTGCAAAACACTCAGGTTTATCGTACCCGGTGTAAGAGAACCCAGGAAGCTAAAAGCGTAACTGATAAATATATTCAAATTACATCGATTGGTAACTAAGCAAAATCGTCCGCATAATGCTGCGGCGCATGACTCTTTATCGTGGTTTCAATACGAGGTGGGTGGCTTCTGATAATGTTTTGCAATTTGGCTTGATGCAAAGGTTATGGCTTCGTTACTGGTTTACCAGCCTCATTCCACGCCTTTATACCTCCATCCAGGGCTATCACTGTTTTGAACCCGCTTTGCAGCAGGTAATCTGCGGCCTTATCACTTCTCACACCTCCGAGACAGTATAAATAGACTGGTTTAGATTTATCAAGCTTTGCCGTTTTCTCTTTGAATTCTTCGGGGTTTTGCCAGTTGACATTTATGGCACCTTTGATATGACCTTCTTTAAATTCCTCAGGCCTTCTTACATCCACGATGATCGCCTTCTTATCTGAAATTCCCTTCTGGAACTCGTCAGCTGATACCGTCTTTTTATCCTGGGCTACTGAAACGACTGTTATGAACAGGCTTAGCGCCAGGCTGAGTAACTTTTTCATGATGTCTGTCAATATTTGTTTGCCGCATCTGCGGTACTCAAAATAATGGTTCCTTAAATATGAACTAAGGCAAAAATAATCATATTTTTCAGGGCCGGAAACCGGCCAAAGTCACCTCATTTTATTGTCTCATGTTCAAAGTGTTACTTGCATGATGGATAGACGCACATATCATCATTTCAACAAACGCCAATCCCGTCACAATAGTTACTAGACGTTCTGACGGTGTAAAATATTTACGCTGGACTTTTAAGTCATATTTTAGGACCTGTCAGGCAAAATAGAAAAACCAGCGTAAGTTAAATTTGCACCATCATAATCAAATAACGTTAAGTTCACAATCTCAAAAACCTTATTACATGAATGCAAACACAGAATTACTTCAAAAAACAAACCACGTTAATCCTAACAAGGCCCTATGGGAAAAAGGTGATTTCACCAGGCTCGCAGAAACGATGCGCAAAAGTGGTGAGAAGCTTGTAGCCAGCCTTAACATCACAAAAGACATGGATGTGCTTGATCTTGGTTGTGGCGACGGAACCACTGCCATACCGGAAGCGCGGCTGGGCGCAAAGGTAACAGGGCTTGACATCGCGCGTAACCTCGTAGCAGCCGGCAATGCAAGAGCTAAAGCGGAAGGACTGACCAATTGCCATTTTTACGAAGCCGATGCCACTGACCTCCACGATACCCCGGATGCTTCTTTCGACCTGGTAGTAACTATATTTGGAGCTATGTTCGCCCCAAAGCCATTCGATGTCGCAAAAGAAATGGTGAGGGTGACCCGTCCCGGTGGTAGAATAGTTATGGGTAACTGGATACCCGGCGATCCAACACTTGTGGCTCAAATCCTCAAAATCAGCAGCGCTTATATGCCACCGCCGCCTGAAGGATTTGTAAGCCCGATGTTATGGGGTGTTGAGCAGCATGTGACTGACCGGTTTGTAGCAGCAGGTATACCAGCAGCAAACATATCTTTCAGCAGGGAGACTTTCACGTTCGAAGCACCGTATAGCACTGCAGAATTTGTAAGTCAGTTTAGAAACTTTTATGGGCCTACCATGAATGCATTTGAAGCGGCAGAGAAAAACGGTAAAACCGCCGAACTGCAAAATGAACTTGAAGTATTATTCAAAAGCCAGAACAAAAGCGATGACGCTGGTAAGACTTCAATACCTGCTACTTTTTTAAAAGTGACGGTACTCCGCTGAACCGGGAACAAACTATAATAACATTTTAATTTTTGAAACCCGCATTTCACCTGAACATTGCAACAGGTGGTGCGGGTTTTGAGCATCCTGTATACAAATCATGATTTTCGGTTTAGCTGCTGAAGTTTATAACTAATGAATTGTTGCTCAGCGAAAGTTGTAGCCAGTTTCAACGCATGTTGAAATCGTTCCCCGGCCTCTTCATACCTGCCTTCATCATAATAAATTTCTCCCAGGGCGGTATGGTAAAGATGATTGTTGTCTAAACCCCTGATCGCACTTAGTTCTGCCAGCGCTGTTTTGCGATCGATGGCATACGAGGCAGCTATCGCCTTATTCAGAGCGATGATATTGGATGGGTGATGTTCTGATAATATAGTATAAAGATGATAAATGGCCTTCCAGTTTGTACGCTCAAAGTCCGGTGACGTCGCATGCAACCATGCAATTGCAGCTTCCAGGTGATACACTGAAGTTTCTTCCTGTGTTGCCAGTTCAAGAAAGTAATTGCCCTGTCTGATCAATGGCCGGTACCATAGATTCCGGTCCTGGTATTTCAACAAAATAATATTCCCTTTATCATCCAGGCGGGCATTTAGCCGGGATGCCTGGAAACAGAACAAGGCGAGTAGCGCGTGGGTTCTCGGACCAGTTGTAGCAGGATGTTTAGTAAGCAGGTAACCCAGTCTCATTGCTTCTTCACAAAGTTCTTCTCGTATTAATTGCTCAGGATGCGAGGAATGATAACCCTCATTAAACAGAAGATAAAGACTGTGCAGCACAGCTTCGAGGCGGTCCTTAATTTTTGAGGCAGCAGGCAGCTCAAGTGAAATGTTATCCGTCCTGATTTTTTCTCTCGCCCTGTAAATCCTTTTGGCAATTGTTTCTTCCTCTTTCAGAAATGCCCTGGCAATCTCGCCAGTGCTTAAACCACACAGTGTTTTTAATATAAGCGCGATTTGTGATTCCAGGGGTATGGAGGGATGGCAACAGGCAAACATCATACGGAGCTGGCTATCCATGATCTCTTCAACTTCAAATAACCCTTGTACCGTAGCCGATAAAGTATATTCAGATTGTAACAGGTATTGAAGCTTTGGCTGGAGATGCCTGAAAGTTTTTTCTCTCCTGATAAGATCAACGGCCTTGTTCCTTGCAACCCGGTGTAACCAGGCTGTTGGATTATCCGGCAGACCATTGTATGCCCACGTTGTCATGGCCTTCAACAATGTATCCTGTACTATGTCTTCGGCCATGTAGAGTTGCTGTAACCCCAGGAGTTTTGATAAAACAGCAATCATCTTTCCCGACTCATGCCGGAAAAGATGATCGATCGTCTGGTGAATAGAAGGCTGCATACGTTAATTACATATCCAATTTCATTACCTGCCGAACCTGTACCTGGCCGCCATAGTTGAAATCAGGATAATTTTTACACTCCTCAACGGCTTCTTCCATGCTGTTGGCATTCATGATAAAATAGCCACCAACAACTTCCTTTCCTTCGGTATAAGGGCCGTCTGTAACTGAAGAGGGGCCGCTCACCAATTTGCCGCCGGGCAGAAGGGGTTCGCCTGAAACATATTTTCCTTCTTTAGAAAGTTTCTCCACCCAGGCCAACCATTTACCCATATTTGCCTGCAGGTCGGCAGGAGATGCATCCATAGAAATTCCCCCGTGAAAGATCAACATGAACTTTTCCATAATAAATGTTTTTAGGTTTTAAGATGATTCAGGGTATGACGAAGCCACTAATGAGAACCGGACAAAAAAGGTGAAAAATATTTTAAATGGACATTTTTTAATCAAGATAATTCTAAAAATGATTTTATCGTATCTGGAAAGTAAAATGGGATTGCCATAATTTCGAAGCCATCAGGAACCGGATAAAAATATTATTGACTGTACTGTTCGCTTTCCTTAATGAGGATTCATTGATAGCTCAGGAGGCAGATACGTCGACAGAGTTGTCAATTCAGCTGGAATTAAGACCGAGGGCCGAATACCGGTATAATTTTATCTATCCGCCGCAGGATACACTCCCCGAATTTTTTAATGTAACCCAACGCAACCGTTTGTCTGTATTGTACGCCAGGCGCAAATGGCTGCTAAAATCGGATTTCCAGGAGATACATTACTGGGATAAAAACGAGGGATCAAAAGCAGGCAGTATCAACTTTTACCAGCTATACCTGGAAAGTAAATTCAATGGAGTTAATCTCAGGGTAGGCAGGCAAGGTGTTCTGCTGGACAATGGCAGGATTTTTTCAGATGCCCCCTGGGCACAACAAAGCCGGGCACATGAGGGAATAAGGTTTATGAAATACTCTAAAAAATTCAGGAATGATTTGTTCCTGTTGTTTACCCGAAAGTATAGTAATGAGTTTGACCCGGCCTTTTCGCCGGTTATTGCACACCGGTATAAGTACCTCGTGTTATATCATCTTAGTTTTCGTCCGAATATGAACTTCTCCTTTAATTCAATTAACGCCATGGATGTTTTCAGAGATGAAAATGGCGGCGCCGATTACGCTCGCTTTACAACCGGTGGAAGGGTTGAATTATCAAACAAGCAATGGTATTCAACGCTCAACGGTTTTGTACAATTTGGTCGGGATCCACGCGGTAAAAAATTGTTGGCGTGGTATATTCAACCGGAATTAAGATTGACAATAAACAAAAATATCTTCAGGGTAGGCGCGGAATTTCTTAGTGGATCCGGGCCAGGCTTATCGCCTGAGAGGTCTGGCGATTTTGATGTGTTATATGGTGTAGCCTGGAAGTTTATGGGTAATATGAATATCTTCACCCGTTTTCCTCCAGATGTTGCCGGCAACGGATTGATCAATCCTTACTTCTTTATATTGATTCCTATCGTTAAGAACTTAGCTTTCCGATCAGATTTTCACCTCTTTTTTTCTCAGCATTCTCCTGGCCGGAACACGGGTCAGACAACCAAAAAATATCTTGGATTCGAAAACGATTTATCCTTCAGGTATATACCGCTAACAAACATCGAAGTTAATTACGGGTTTTCTTTTTTCAAATCATCATCGGCCATGAAGTTTCTTCCCAAGATCCAGGATGAAAATAAAATGGCCTATTGGAGTTACCTGATGATTTCCTGCAATCTCAACATCCTTGATTCAAAGCGGTACAACAACCGTAATTAATAGAAGTTAATTTCAATTAATCTGCTGTGTATTCGCCTTCCTCGTCTTTGTGCCAGAACTGAACGCGTTTAGCAACCACTTTGATCAGGCAGATACCCGGAGTGTCAATTCCTTTTGGAAACCACATTTCCAGTTCCTTCATCCATTTTTCAGCCAGCATACTTTTTTGCGTAATAATGGAAGCGTTGCCATAACATTCGATAAACAACATGTCGTCTCTCTGGTATACCAGGCTAACTTTCGGATCCTTCTCAATTTGTTTTACCTTATTGCTGTCGGAGTAGCTGAAAAACCATGAGGTGCCATCAAATTCGACCTTTCCATTGTTACTCATCGGACGCGAATGATATACATTCCTGCCATCCTGGGTGACCATCATGCAGAAGTCCAGGTTCTTCATTTTTGCCGACAAGGTACTGAGAGATACTTTTTTCATATTGTTTTACGACTGATTATTCAATAACTGCGCCATGGCAAAGCGATATTTTATCATCCAATGCGCGTGAAGCAATATTGTATTAACTCAATGGCTGTGAACCGGTATCGTATTAATGCTATGTATGATATAAGAAGGTCTTATCAATCCAATGCCTGGTATACCAGTACCCTGAATTTTTCGCCAAGATCACCGTGACTGTTAGGAACCTGTTGCGTCATTAGGAGCGCTACGATTTTCTCTTTTGGATCGGCCCAATAGCTTGTTCCAAAATAGCCACCCCATTCAAAAGACCCTTCACTCACCGGGGACTGGGCGCTCCCTCTTTCTGTTGTGATACCAAAGCCTAAACCAAACTTGCCGTCTCCCATTGTCAGGTCTCCAATCTGGTTCATGGTCATCATCCGGACTGAACTTCTCGATAATATCCTTTTACCATTATATTCACCCCCGTTCAAAAACATTTGCATGAAAATCGCATAATCATACATGGTAGACGATAACCCACCACCTCCCGAATAGAAAGTGCCGTTAGTGTTTGGATAATTCAATCTTATGTTGTTAACAGTTTCAGGAGCCCTGGCGAGATGTTTTAAAGAGTCTTCTGTGTAAAGTGAAGCCAGGCGGTTGTGTTTGGAAGGCGGCAGATAAAAATAACTGTCCTTCATGCCGAGGGGTTCGAATATTCTCCTGGCAAAAAACTCATTCAACTTCACGCCTGACGTTACTTCTACCAGGTATCCCAACACATCGGTATTTAATCCGTAGGTCCATCTTTCCCCCGGGTGATGCGCCAATGGCAAGGCACCCAGTTTTTTTATTTCCTGTCCCAGTGTTTTATCTTTTGCATCAATCCCGCTGGGAATGCCGGCTTTCGCGTAAATCGCCCTCATGTTCCTGCTTCCTATTTCCGCATAGTCAATACCGGAAGTATGTGTGAGCAGATCCCTGATCGTGATTTCTCTTTTTGCGGGAAAAGTAGTGTATGAAGAATCTGCTTCATTAAACTTGTCGATGACCTTTGGTTTTGCAAATTCGGGGATGTATTTTGAAATAGGATCATCAAGCAAAAATTTTCCTTCTTCGTAAAGGATCATTACTGCAGCACTGGTGATTGCCTTGGTTTGGGAGGCAATGCGGAATATGGCATCTCTTTTTAGCGGCGTCTTCTTTTCAATATCATCATACCCGATACCTTTGTAGTAAACAATTTTACCGTCGTGTACAATGATGGCTGTTGCGCCGGCGATCCATTTCCTGTCAACATAATCCTGGATCATCCGGTCGATGCGTTGTAGCCTTTCTGCTGAATATCCTGCGGTCGATGGATTTGCTTCAGCCAGCGTTGGTTTCCTGTTAGTGGTAACCGTGCCGGATTGAGCAAGCCCGTAAGTGTAAAGGATATTGATCGCAAGGAACAGCAAACTTAATTCTCTCATTCTTGGGTTGATTTTTTACATTATTTTATCTGGTGAAGTCCTGGAATAACTTTTATCAAACGTTTCTTTTCTGCCATTTATAAATGTAGACTTTTAATCAATATTAACTTGTGCGTTACCGCAACCGGCGGGCAAATGAATTTTTTCTATCTTCCGTTATACTAAAGGCCAACACCAACATGAGATTCATTTTGCTGCTCATCAGCTTGCCGGCGTTAATAGGAGCTTGTAATTCAAAGCAACCGGCTGCCGCTTCACAATCCACCGGCAATATCGATAGCCTGTTCACGGAGTATTATACTTTTAAAAAACGGATAAACCCCATCGAAGCCACCAAGGCCGGCTTTTCCGAACATAATTCACAACTGGCAAATTATATTTCGGAACCATACCAACAGGATTTGTTAGCCCGCTATTCGGGTTTCCTGAAAGAAGTTGCCCGGTATGACTCAACGATGGTGAGTCCTTCACAATGGTTGAGCCTTGGTGTTATGGAGTGGGATTGTAAGATCAAAATCGAAGGTTTACAAAACACGTTAACAACCATTCCCTCGCCAATGTATGATATGCCGAGCTTTGAGCTGTTTCCACTGAACCAGATCCAATCTCTTCATCTGTATTTTTCACAGCTGGCAGGTGGCAACAGCCTGCAGCCATTCAAAACTGTTACCGATTACGAAAACTGGCTCAGGCGGGTTGATGGCTACCTCGTTTTCCTGGATACCTGTATCGGAAAAATGAAGGAGGGTATCGCAAAGGGCATTGTTGCTCCAAAAGTGGTGGTCAAAAAAATGATCCCCCAGATTGAACAGTTTGCAGGAACGGACGTGACCGCACATTTGTTCTTCGCTCCGGTCAAAGCTTTACCGCCCGGACTTCCGGCACCGGATAAACAGCGGATCACTAAAGAATACACTGCAATGATCAGTGAGAAACTAATTCCGAAATACCAGCAGCTGCTTTCTTTCCTCGTCAATACATATTTGCCCGCTGCCCGCGAATCGGTTGGACTTAGTGCTTTGCCTGGCGGGGCGGAAACTTTTCAGTATCTGATCAGGTATCATACCACCACAAATATGACGGCTCCACAGATCCATGAACTGGGGAAAAAAGAGGTGGCAAGGATCCTTTCGGAAATGGAGAAAGTAAAGACTGATATTGGATTCAAGGGCAACCTAAGGGAGTTCTTTGAACATGTAAGGAGCAATAAACAACTGATGCCCTATAAACGTCCCGAAGAGGTCCTGCAGGGGTTCAACCGCATCCATCAGCGACTGAATGTAAAACTTGGTGATGTGTTTGATCTTAAACCAAAGGGCGCATTTGAAGTTCGTCGCACTGAATCGTTTCGCGAAGCTTCGGCGAGTGCAGAGTTTCTTCCGGGCAGCAAAGATGGTTCAAGACCCGGCGTATTTTATGTGCCTGTTCCCGATGTGAAAACATACAATGTATTTTCTGACGAAGCATTGTTTTTACACGAAGCAATACCAGGCCATTACTATCAACTCACCCTCCAGCAGGAAAATGATGAACTTCCCGAATTCCTGCATCCTGAAAGTATTTCTGTATTTGTTGAAGGCTGGGGTTTGTATGCGGAATCGCTCGGGAAAGAACTCGGTCTATATGAAGATCCTTATCAGTATTTTGGCATGCTCAGCATGGAAATGCATCGTGCCATCAGGCTTGTACTTGAGACGGGCATCCATACCATGGGGTGGACGAGGGAGCAGGCTATCGAATATTCTCTCAGGAATGAAGCTGAATCGGAAGATGGAATAACTGTGGAAGTTGAACGATATATTGCTTCTCCGGGTGCCGCCCTGTGTTATAAGGTAGGACAAATAAAAATAAGAGAGCTCCGTTCAAGAGCGGAGCAGGCACTGGGTAACAAATTTTCGGTGAAAGATTTTCATAACCAGGTCTTGAATTCAGGTAGCTTACCGCTTGTTTTACTGGAAAAGAAAATTGATTCATGGATCGCTGAGAAGAAATAGCTGACACTTAAAAGCCCGATGTTTGCCCTTATATTTGGCTTCTAGATAAAAGCATCACAACAAATAAACATCAACCATATGAGTAATGAGCTTTCACGTCGCGGCTTTCTTAAGAACAGTGTAAGTGCGGGTATGGTCCTCTCCCTGGCTAACCCATTTGAGTTATTGAAAGTGGAGCAGGCGGGCATGAGAATGGGACTTGTGACATATCAGTGGGGAAAGGACTGGGATCTTCCGACCTTGATTGCAAATTGTGAGAAGACCGGTTTCCTGGGAGTTGAGTTAAGAACACAACATGCGCACAAAGTGGAGTCTGACTTAAGTACTGCTCAACGTGCAGAAGTTAAAAAACGATTTGCTGATAGTAAAGTAACCTGCATTGGATATGGATCGAATTTTGAGTACCATAGTCCGGATCAGCAGGTGTTGAGAAAAAATATTGCCGAGACGAAAGACTATGTAAAGTTGTGCAAGGACATCGGTGCATCAGGTCTGAAGGTTAAACCAAATTACCTGCCGCCTGAAGTGTCAAAGGAAAAAACAATTGCGCAGATAGCAGCTTCTTTAAATGAAGTTGGAAAATTTGCAAAAGATTACGGCCAGTTAATACGGGTAGAGGTGCATGGCAAGCACACACAGGAGATTCCGAACATGAAAGCTATTTTTGAGCAGGTTACCGAATCAAACGTAAAGATGTGCTGGAACAGCAATGAGACGGATCTTTTGCCACCTGGACTGGAAGCTAATTTCAACAGCGTAAAAAAATGGTTCGGCGATACGGTTCATGTACGGAACTTAAATGATAAGGTTTATTCATTTCAAACCCTGATCAGCCTTTTTAAATCCATCGATTACAAAGGATGGATCCTGCTTGAAGCACACGATAGTCCTGCCGACAGGATTGCAGCCATGAAAGAACAACTTGCCTTGTTTAATACTATGGTGAATAACACAAAAACAGCTGGAACAAAATAATCAGTTGGAGGCCGGAGGATAGGCTTGATTGTACTTATTCCTATACTCCATGGGCGTGAGACCCGTGATTTTTTTAAAGACGGTTCTGAAGGTTTTCAGATCATTGTAACCGACATCATAGGTGACAGCAGCAATATTAGTTTCACCGGCCTCTAATGCTTTTTTTGCTGCTTCCACTTTTATCTTCTGAATAAATTCAATTGGATTCAAAGACGTGGCGTTTTTAAAGCGGCGTATAAAGTTTCGTTTGCTCATATTCACCTGGCCTGCAATCTGCTCTACTGAAATATCGGTCTTGAATTGTCTCTCGATCAATGTCTGGGCCTCGTGTATCGCATGATCATTATGCTGCCGTTGTCCCGAAAAAATGGTAAAAACACTTTGTGATGTACGTCCGTAATCAAGACCATAAAATTTGCTCAGCTCTATGGCTACCTCTTTGCTGCAGGCGTTTTCAATGAAGTATAACATTGCATTCAAAGACGAAAAACCTCCGCCCCCGGTGATGATAGCTTTAGAGTTCGTAACTACAAGGTCCGGTTGAAAATGAATCAGTGGATACCGCTTTTGCAGATCTTCTATTGCTCCCCAATGCGAGGTAGCCGGCATGCCGTTTAACAAACCTGCTTCAGCCGCAAAATAAGCGCCGGTGCAGAGACTGATCACCTGAGCTCCTTCAGCATAATTTTTCTTCACCCATGCTATCAGAGTTTTGTTTTTCGATAGCAGCTTATTCATGTCATCCTGCGATGAAACAGCAGGCGGGATAACTACCACATCAGTGTTGAATTTATCTGAAATAGTTTTGTCGCAGGTGAATTGGACAGGCAGTTTTAACTGCACTTTCCTGACATGAACCCCAACGAGATCCACCTGGAAAGGCACAGGTTTGCCTCTGCGGATCGCCGCCTCATTTGCACTTGTCAACAATGAAGTGATGCTTGAAAGTGCTGTCAGCACAACTTCCTCATAAACCAGGATGGAAATATGTTTCATAATGGATGTTGCTAATACCAGTTCGAATGTATTAAAAAATAATGGCACGAAATACACCTTTGAATGTCACTTTACCACAGTGGAAGGTGGCGGAAGCCGGTCTAATTTTATCCCTGACATAAGCAATCTGCCAGGTAAAAGTCCGGTAGCGAAATCAAAGTAGTGGTGATTAAACCATTTGACCTCTTAAAAACCAATACAGGCATGAAAACAGTATTTGATAAATCAGTACGGGATGAATTGATAACAAGGATCTATGCCTTGGATAAAAGCAGCAAACGTCAATGGGGCAAGATGGAAATTCACCAGATGGCAAAGCATTGCATTATATGGGACGAATGGGTGTTGGGTATAAGAAAGACCGGGTATAAGCAAACGCTATTGGGGTTGATATTCGGCAAAATGGCCTTGAAGTCCCAGGTGAAAGATGACCGCCCAATAAAAAGAAATATGCCTACGACCCGTTATTTTATCGTCAAAGATACAGATGGAGATTTAGAAGATCTGAAGCAGACATGGGTCGCCCTTATTCGTGCATATGCGCACTTTTCAAACCCGGATTTCGTTCATGATTTTTTTGGAAAGATGACTGTAGACGAAATCGGGATTTTTGCGTACAAACATGCAGACCATCATTTAAGACAGTTTAGCGCATAGGTGATTTCATCTTTCCTGTCTTAGTTGCCGGACCTTCTTTTTATCTCCGGCTAGCCAGATAGTATTCCTCCATGCTAATCTTGTTGAAGCATCCGGATTATTTATTCTCTCTACGCCACCCTTTATGCGAACCACCAGGGTACTTGTACAGTATCCGATCCTGATGCCATACGTTTATCTCCATCCTTAGAATTTTCTCCATTGCTGTAGACAATCGGACAATCCAGGGCAAGTGCCCATAGATTGATGGTCGGATTTCTGGTAAAATACCAGTTTTTATACCTTTTTGACCAAAAAGCGGACATCATACTTCGATCGCAAGGCTAGATTGCGTGTAACGATACACCAATGAAAACTGTTGCCAAACCAAAAGGCATCACTTCATTTCATTAACCAAAAGCTTGCTTATATGAAGAAATTCCTGCTCTCTTTTATTGTGATCTTCGTTTCTCTCACTTTGTTTTCCCAGCCAGGCACGGCAACAATCATCTCTGGGACTATACTGGAAGACAGCACTGATGCACCGTTGTCCGGTGTATCCGTCACGCTGAAGGGAACCTCGGTCGGCGCCACGACCAATTCAAAAGGGTCATTTACACTTAATGTTCCAGGTGATCAAAAATCAGTCGATTTACTTATTTCCTCCCGGGGCTATACCGCTATGGAGGTAAGTGCAGCGGCAGGGCAGCCCCTGGTCGTTAGGTTGTCCCGTGTTGCCACCGCGCTCGATGAGGTGGTTGTAATTGGGTATGGTTCAGTCCGGAAAAAGGATCTCACCGGCTCAGTAGTGTCGCTCAAAGGTTCCGAACTTAAGGAAGTACCTAGTACGAATGTGTTGGAAGCTGCCCAGGGAAAGATTGCGGGGGCTGATATTACCAAAAGCAGTGGTCAGGCAGGTGCGGGCGTTAACATTCGCATAAGGGGAAACCGTTCGATAGGAGGAAATAATGCTCCGCTGATTATCGTTGACGGCGTTCAGTATTCCAATATACAGGATATCAATCCCAATGATATAGAATCCATGGAGGTGCTGAAAGACGCTTCTTCAGTAGCAATCTATGGTTCCAGGGGCGCTAATGGAGTGATAATCATTACCAGCAAGTCAGGTGCTGCAGGAAAAATGGAGGTAAATGTCAATGCTTATGCCGGGCGTTCGGAGGTGACGATGTATCCCAAACCGATGGGTTTTGATGAATATGTAGGGTTTAAACGCGAGGCTTACCGGACAACTGGTGATTGGAACAGCCCGGCAGATGATCCGAAGGTTTTTACAGGTGCCGGTGAACTATATTCTGTTCAAAACCGGATATGGTCGGACTACCTGGAAGAGCTCTTTCACCCTGGTCTCCAGCAGGAATATCAGGTGGGTATCCGCGGGGGAACCGAAAAACTTAAAGCTTACTTATCACTTGGTTACTTCAACGAAAGGGGTGTGCTTAAACTTGATGAACTGAAAAGATATACAGCCAGGCTGAATGTGGACTATACGGTCAATAAGGTGGTAAAACTCGGATTGCAGAGCCAGCTCACATATTATGACCAGAGTTTAAGAAGGGATCCGCTTAACCAGGCTAATAAGATTAGTCCCCTTGGTTCTTTGTATGACTCTGCCGGGAATTTCAATTATGTTATGCTGGGCAATGGCCCGGTCAATCCCCTGGCTGACGAGCAGCCTAATGTATATGATGGCAATAACCTGACTACCCGTTCACTGATCAATGCTTATGTTGATATAAGGCCATTACCGGGGCTTAGCTTCCGAAGCACCGTTGGAGTCACACTTCAGTCTGCCCGCAGTGGAAGTTATGCTTCTCCCAAATCACTCGATCGGTTCCTGACAGGTAAATCACTGGCGAGTATTGCCGCTAGCAATTCAAAGAACTTAAACTGGGAGAACGTTATTACCTATCAAAAAAATCTCGGTAAACATGGCTTTACCATTACCGGGGTTGGAAGCTATCTCGGTGGAGTTTCAGACGATGTAAGCGCTTCAGGTGTCAACCAGTTATTATCTACTCAACTTTACTATGCGCTCCAGAACACAACGGAGCAAAAAGAGATTTTTTCATCTTATTCCAAAAACGACCTGGTATCATTCGCTGGCAGATTCAACTATAATTTCAACAGTAAATATTTGTTGACCCTGACGGCGCGAGGTGATGGTTCATCCAAATTATCCGAAGGTAAAAAATGGACCTTCTTCCCGTCAGCGGCAGTCGCCTGGAGAATAAAAGAAGAGAACTTCCTGCGGGATGTTGGTTTTCTCAGTGATCTGAAAGTGCGGGCATCTTATGGTGTGGCCGGTAATGATCCGTCAGGACCTTATGCTACACAAAGCGGGCTCACCCGCCTTGCTTATGGTTGGGATGAAGCCGCCGCTGCTGCCTACACTTTTTCAAGGCTCGTGGGCAATACAGATCTTTCATGGGAGCTTTCAAAAACAATAAACCTCGGACTGGATGCGTCCTTTTTTGACAACAGGATCAACCTCGCCGTGGATGTTTATGATACCAGAACAGAAGACCTTTTGCTGGTAAGAGGGCTGCCACCAACAACAGGCGTAACAACCATCAATCAGAACGTCGGTAAAACCAGGAATAAGGGACTCGAAATTACTTTGGGAACAACCAATATCAGTACCAAAGACTTTAGCTGGACAACCAACCTGACATTCACCACAAACAAAGAGGAGATCGTATCGCTGGTAATCCCTGGCGCAAATGACATTGGAAACGGCTGGTTCATTGGTCAGCCAATCAATGTGTATTATGATTATGAAAAGCTTGGAATATGGCAAATAAAAGATCCATCCTCCGGTGCCACATTTAATGCAAAACCAGGTGACATCCGGGTGAAGGATCAGAACGGAGATGGAAAAATTGATAGTCAGAATGATCGTGTCATCCTGGGAAACCCACGGCCGAAATGGATGGGTGGGTTTGACAACACGGTGACTTTTAAAGGTTTTGATTTCCGGGTATTTATTTATGCAAGGGTGGGGCAGATGATTTCTTCGGACCGCTATGGTAAGTTTAATCCTAACGGTCTGGAAACAAATATGGAAGGCATGGATTACTGGACGCCCGAGAATCCTACCAATGCTTATCCCCGTCCCAATAAAAACGGTGGATTGCTTTACCTAAGCACATTGGCTTACCAGGATGGCTCTTTCGCGAGAATCAGGGATCTCTCATTAGGATACACTATCCCCGCCAAAAACCTGCAGGGTTCATTCATTAAAGCTTTCCGGGTATATGCGACAGGCAAAAACCTGTTTACGTTCACTGATCTCAATTATGATCCTGAACGGGGTGGTTCAGAAAATTTCCCGATGACAAAACTTTTTGTAGTGGGACTCAATGTTACCCTATAACCTCTAAAAGAACATTATGAAACGCATTATCATAGCTTGCATATATCTCGCATTTTCAGGAGTCCTGTTTTCATGCAAAAAAACACTGGTTGAATACAATCCAAGTGGCCTCACTGCCGAAAGTGTTTATAGCACACCTGAAGGGTTCGAAACACTGGTAAACGCTGCTTACACCTACCAGCGCTGGTGGTACGGGAAAGAAGAGGCTTATAATATGGCTGAAACAGGTACGGATCTGTGGACAAGTGCCACCGGAGAAGTTTACCGCGATCTTACAACATATGAAAATCTTCAGGCCGGAAACGCAGCACTGGCCAGTGAATGGAGAGAGCTATATGCTGCCGTCAATTTGTGTAACGGTGGGATAAACCGGATCGCTGATGCCGGGCTTACGCCCCAGATGCGTACAACCCGTGAAAGTGAGTTAAAATTCCTGAGGGCTTTTTATTACTGGCATATCGTTGAAACCTGGGGCGGCGTACATTTTACACTTGAAGAAACCAAGGGATTGATTTCAACCGCTAACCGGACACCGGTGGATACTTTTTATAAGCAAATTTTCAGCGATCTGCAATTTGCGGTCGCAAATCTTCCCAACACCCAACCGGAATATGGCCGGGTAAATAAGCCCGCGGCACAGGCTTTTCTCGCGCGCATGTATTTGACCAGGGGCATGAACGCAGAGGCACTCGCAACTGCGCAGACTGTTATTGCGAATACCAATTATAAACTCGAGGCGAATTACGTCGATCTCTGGAAGATGAGCAATCTTAAAAGTAAAGAAGTTATTTATGCAGTAAACTATGCGGTGAACTTAGCGGTAAACGATCTCATCAATACGTCATTAAACCCATATGGCCATAGTCGCGGTAGCAATAACGGTCACTTGTTGTTCCTGATGAAATATGATGATCTTCCGGGACTCACAAGGGATCTTACTTATGGACGTCCGTTTAACCGATATATGCCAACCCGCTTTTTGCTTGATCTTTATTCGGATGATGATGCCCGTTATGAAGGATCGTTTATGCAGGCCTGGCTCGCGAATTCAACGTCGAGACCTGCAGGTATGAACATTGGCGATACGGCGGTTTATGTGACGAAAAAGGAAATTGATGATGCTTATGAGGCAACACGTAAATACCGGACTTACGACAGGAGTAAAGTGTATAATGCAAACGGCACTGTAAAAGACAACCTGAGATATGTAACACTTTCTAAGTTTATGGATCCTACCAGGCCCAATTTTAACGAAGCCCAGAGCGCAAGGGATGTATTTGTAATTCGTTTGGCTGAACTGTACCTGATAGCCGCCGAGGCCAATATGAAGCTGGGAGATAATGCAGCCGCGGCAACACTGATAAATGTATTGAGAACAAGAGCCGCCAAACCCGGTCGTGCTGCTGCGATGCAGATAAGTGCAGCAGATATAACGCTCGACTTTATTCTCGATGAGAGAGCAAGAGAACTTGCAGGAGAACAGCTTCGCTGGTTTGATCTTAAACGTACTGGTAAGTTGTTGTCTCGTATCCAGGCGTACAGTCCGAACAATGCCGTTCACATTAAACCTTACCATGTGCTTCGGCCAATTCCACAAACACAGATTGATGCGGTGACAAACCGTGATGAGTTCAAACAGAACGAAGGATATCAGTAAATAATACCAGTTGTTTAAAAATCGATTAAATAGATTTCATGAGTAAATCAAGTTTTATTGTATCACTCGTTGTTGCCGTAGCCTGCTCTTTCTCTTACGGCTATGGCCAGGCAAAGAAATACAATTGGAATAACCTGCCGGTTATCAATATGCCCGTATTTAAAAAAGATACTGTTATTATAACCGCATTCGGAGCGAAACCGGATGGCATTACGCTCAATACTCATAGTATAAACAAAGCTATAGAGGATTGCAGCAAAAAAGGGGGAGGTGTGGTGCTGATCCCGGCAGGAGTGTGGCTCACCGGGCCGATTTCTTTGAAAAGTAATGTAAACCTTCATGTCAGTCGCTCCGCACTGTTGCAGTTTAGTGGAGACAAAAGTTTGTATAAACTGGTTGAAGCAAATTTCGAGGGTCGTAAAACAGTCCGTAACCAGGCCCCGATATCAGGTTCAGATTTGACAAATATTGCCATCACCGGTGACGGAGTTATTGATGGAAATGGTGATGTGTGGAGGGCTGTGAAAAAAGACAAGCTGACTGCAGGGGAGTGGCAGCACTTAATCAGTTCAGGGGGGGTGACAGACAAAGATGGTAAAACCTGGTTTCCATCGGCCGCTTATGAAGCAGGTGAAAAAGGCAGGGATACAATGAATCTAAAAAGCGTGGAAGATTTTGCAACCATCAAAGACTATTTGCGTCCGAACTTACTTGTTCTGATGAATTGCAAAAAAGTTTTGCTGCAGAACGCTACTTTCCAGAATTCACCTGCCTGGTGTTTGCATATCATTTATTCCGAGCATGTAACCTTTGATGGTGTTAAGGTACGCAACCTGCCTAGTGCTCAGAACGGTGATGGGATCGACATTGAATCCTGTTCGTTCGTTGAGGTAAAAAATAGTACGCTCGATTGTGGAGATGATGGTATCTGTATCAAATCAGGAAAGGATGAAGAGGGACGAAAGGTCGGTAAACCTTCACAGTATATCGTGATACGGGATAACGTGATTTATCGTGGACATGGGGGTTTTGTTATCGGAAGTGAGATGTCGGGAGGAGCTCATGATATCTTTGTTTCTGACTGTACTTTCATCGGTACTGATATCGGCCTTCGTTTCAAAACGACCAGGGGCCGTGGTGGAATAGTTGAAGACATCTATATCAGGAATATCGTCATGCACAATATCGTGCATGAAGCGATACTTTTTGACATGTATTATTTTGCTAAGGCCCAAAGCCTTGCACAAACCAACGGGATAGTAAATATCCCCCAGGCAACCGGGGCTACACCGCAATTTCGTCGCTTTTATATCGATAATTTAGTTTGCGATGGAGCAGGGAAAGCGATGCTCATCAGGGGATTACCCGAAATGAGCATTAAAGAAATCTTTCTTAGCAATGTTGTTATCAAATCAAAGAAAGGGGTAGATATACTTGAAGCAAGTGACCTAGATATGCGCGGAATTACGCTGCAAAGCGAACAATCAGCCCCATTGATCAACATTGAAAACAGTAAGAATATTAACTTTGACAGGATTGTTACCACCAAACCCCCGGAATTGTTTTTCAGTGTGAATGGAGACCGGTCGGCTAATATCAAAGTTCAGCAAACAGATATGTCAGCGGCGAAAAGCAGGGTTAATTTTAATTATGGTGCGGATGCTGCAACATTTATTTCCGGAAAATAAATGCCCTTTCGTTGATGGGCCGGCATTATCAATGTCTTTAACCAGCTATGTTATTGATCTTCGATTTCAAATAGTCCGAGGGTGTTTGTCCAAAACGCTGTTTGAAACAAGTGCTGAAATATTTGGCGCTGGTAAACCCGGCTTCATATGCAATGGTGGTAATGTTGTGTTCGCCGGCATCAAGGTATTGAAGGCTGCGTTTCAGCCGTATCTCACGGACAAACTCTACCGGGCTTAACGTGGTGAGACTTTTCAGTTTCTTGTAAAACGCCGAACGACTCATATTGACACTATCTGCTACTACATCTATGTTAAATTGAGAATCGCCGATTTTATCTTCCACTATCCTGATAACCTCCTGCAGAAATCGCTCGTCGTGCGAAGTAATAACAATCGGGGTAGCCTTAATGTCGATTTCTTTTTGGTTTTCCAGTATGGAATCAAAACGCTTTTTCCGCCTGTTGACCAGGTTGTTCAACGCTGCCATCAGCAGCTCGTTGTTAAACGGCTTTCCTATATAAAAGTCCGCTCCATACTGCAAACCTTCAATCTGGCTCTCTTCTGAAAACTTCGCGGAAAGCAAAACTACCGGTATATGGCTCGTAGATGGATCTTTTTTTAATTTGTCCAGCATTTGGATACCAGTCATAACGGGCATCATGACATCACTTAAAATGAGATCCGGTAAGATTAGTCCCGCTTTTTTAAGCCCCTCTTCGCCATTCGATGCTGTCTCTACAGAAAACAAACCGCTTAACTGGATCTTGAGAAATGAACGGAGATCGCGGTTGTCTTCCACCAGCAGTAATACTGGCAAACCGGTTGTATTACCAGGAGGGAACATTCCCGTACCGTTCTCCTCTTCAATCTCAGGCTCTCCCGGCGTCGAAATTTCAAAAACACGGGAAGTATCTTCAAACACTACATGATCCTTTTCAAAATGGCTTTTGCCCGCTTTCAGTTCAATACTAACTGTTAAGCCGGCGATTTCATTATTACGGGCAGATATCAATCCATGATGAAGCTGAACAATTTCTTTGGAAAGTGCCAGGCCTATGCCGGTGCCTTTTGAATCACTGCTGCCATTGTGGTCAGATTCAAAATAGAGATTGAAAATATTGTCAAGTTCATCCATCGGAACACCAGAGCCTTCGTCGATAATTTCTATCAATACGTTGTTATCCTGCCCGGTGTACTTTAAAATGATGCGTATATTTTTTCTATCCTTTGTAAATTTAAATGCATTGGCCAGAACATTGTAAAGCACAATATCCATCTTCTCTGCATCTATCCAGGAATACATCAGTTCACTGGCAGGCTCTATAGTAAGCCCTATTTGTTTTCGGGATGCTACTTCCGAAAAGTAGCTTGCAACCCTTCTGGTAAAAGCGACCAGTTCTACCTGGCTTACCTTCAGCGTAGCCTTTCCGCTCTGCGCCTTTCTCAGATCCAACAACTGGTTAATGAACCTGGTCATCCTCCGCACATTTTTCAGCGCCAGGTTAACGTGCTGATTACCCTCCCATGACAGTGTTTCCTTTTTTGAGATTTCTTCGAGTGGGTTCAGAATTAATGTAAGTGGAGTTCGTAGTTCATGTGACACATTAGTGAAAAAATTAAGTCTAAGATCGGCCAGCTTACGTTCTATAATCACCCGTTGGCGAAGGCGTAACATGGTCAGCGCACTTCTCAAAATCAAATAGACGATAAGGCAGCCTATAATTAAATATATGACATAGGCCCACCAGGTTTTCCATAATGGGGGAACGATGGTAAAGTGCAGGGATCTTAAGGGCGTGTTCGAATAAAGATCAACGCTTGTCGACTTAACCTGGAAAATATACTTTCCAGGAGGCAGATTGGTATAACTGGCCCGCCTCGCCGATTTGTTGTTTCTCCATGATGAATCGAATCCAAGCAGCCGGTACTCATACGATTCCTTTGCCTGCGAGCGGTAGTCGAGTACTGCATAGTCAATATTCAGAGAGTTTTGATCATAGCCAAGAACGATATTATCAGAACTCTTTATGGCAAACTTCAACGGAGAATTGTTTTCTCCGGGGAATATGTCCTCACTATTAATCTGGAGATTTGTAAATGCAATATTAGCATCGATCGTTGGGTTTACTATGTCCTGCGGTTTGAAAAGGAGATAACCGTCAACCGTTCCAAAAATGATATCACCGTTTTTTGTTGATGTACATGAAGCTTCAGCAAATGCTGTTGCGGGAAGACCGTCTGCTGCGTCAAAATTCCGAAAAGTACCCTTAGCAAGATTCATTCTTGACAAGCCGTTCTGTGTGGCTATCCAAAGTTGTCGTTGCTTGTCCTCCGCACAACTGAGCAGGTAGTCACTTGGTAAACCGTCTTTTTTTGTATAGTTCACAAACTTCATGGACTCCATAACATCCTGGCTGATGGCTTTATTTAACCCGCCGGACGAGGTGAGCACCCACATAGTGTCCCGGCTATCGCGATACAGGAACTGGATATCGTTGTCCCCAAGGCTATGAATATCTCCCGGAACCTTGCCATACTTCACAAATCTGCCATTCAAAAATGCTTCTGAACCAGGATCAAACAAGAGCAATCCATCTGTGGTTCCGATCCATAACTTTCCACCCGCGTCCATGGCCAGATGCCTGACCCTGTTGTAACCATTCGAAGGATAAGTTCGGAGTTGATTATTATAATGATAAAACTTAACAGATGAACCAGTTTCATCAGCCAGGTTTAAACCGCCACCAAAAGTGCCAATCCATATACGTCCCTTTCTGTCTTCGAGCAAAGCATATACGGAATTATGGCTGATTGCGTCCGCTTTTTTTGCGTCAGGCATAAACTGTTTTATCCTGTACTGACTACGTGTTGGGTTTAGCGGCTCAGCCTTAAAAAGTCCATCCCCTTTTGTTCCCATCCAGATATTTCCGCGGCTATCTTCAAGCAGCACGTAAACACCGGATGAAAATGCGCTGCCTGGAAAAACCTGGTCAAGCGGAATTTTTTTACCATCGTTGAAAACAAAAAGTTTTCGTCCTTTGGTGCCTATCCACAAACGGTCTTTGCTATCGCTATATATGCCTCTGACATCATTGTCTGCCTTGAGGTAAGTGTTGCCTACCGGCCTTGTTTGCCTGAAATCATTTGGCTGGAAAATTATTTTTTCCAGACCCCCTTCGTCTGTGCTTAACCAAAGGATCCCTGCAGGATCCATAAACTCAGCACTAACCATATTGGAAAACCTGCGGTTGTCTTTCCCGGTCTCATTATAGAAATGTTTCACTGATCCGGATTCAGCGTCATAATATCCAAAGCCACATCCCTTCATATTGATCCAGACTATACCCCTGTTATCTTCGAACACGGAATACTCTTCATCGTCGTGCAGGTAATTGGCAAATGCTTGTTGGGTGAACAAACGGAACCTTTGATTAACCGGGTCAAACAGAATGATACCCCGTTCCCTGGGTTCGATCCACAATAAACCACTTTGATCTTCGTAAATGGAAAGCAATTCATGTTCCGGGAAAACGTTAGTGGAGATAACTTTTGGATGATGGGTTGATACGGTTACCAGTTCATTAGCCCCCGTTGTGAGATAAAGTTTATGTTCGCCCGCTGAGAGTTTCAGATGATTTATCTTCGATCCGCTAACAGTTAATGTTGAATGTTTACCAGTGTTTTTATTTACTGCAATTAACATTCCGTTCCCTGTGCTAAACCACAGCATTGTACTGCTTTCGGTTATACTGGTGACATCGGTATTATCCAGTGGAGCAATGATCCTTTGTTTTTCAAAATTGCCATCAGGGTTCACCTTTATGCAGGCAAGACCTTTTTTTGTACCTATCCAGATCCTGGCAGCACTGTCCTGGTATAAAAAATTGATCGAATCGGATTTAAGATCATGCCCGGCATTTGCGGTTTCTGAAAACGGGACACAGGAAGGCTGATCCGAAGAGGCTTTCGTGATGATAAATGCACCCTGGCTTTTTGTAGTTAATGCAACCTGGTCTTTTTTGAGCAGGATGATCTTGTCAATGACCGCAGGTGATTTGTTACCTGCCCTGGTGTGTTCAGCGAAGGACAAAAACTGTTCTGTTCTTTTATCAAAACGATACACCTGCATGTCATAACCCTTCAACCACAGAAGGCCCGCATGATCTTCTGTAATAAAATCTATCCGGTTATGTTTTAAAACTGACCGGTCACCCGGCCGGGATTTATAAGTCACAAAATGATGGCCATCAAACCTGTTTATGCCCGTCCAGGATCCCATCCACATAAAACCTTCCCGGTCTTTAATCATACACATGATCCTGTTGTCTGACAGGCCGTCCGCGGTAGAGAAATGTTCGAAGTTAACTTTAGGCTGAGCCTCCACCACTTCTGTCTTAAACAGACAGCATATCATACAAATGGCAGGTATTTTCCAGCTTTTCAGCATACAAACAAATATAGAAATTATATAGTAGGTGGTGGCCGATATTCCAGGCTTAGGTTTAGACCGGATTCGCCCGAAAAAAATAGATTTGCGGCCGTAGCCATTTGTTCTTCTTACAGAGTCCAAAGTTATCTATCTTCAAGACGCTTACCTGGCTGCTTTATCTGGCTGGTGTATGCAAGAACTCAACGAATGCAAATTTTATTATCATGAAATCAGGGTCAACAGTTAACCGCCGCAATTTTATCGCATTAACCGCCGGGCTCATTCCGGGATCAATATTCGCCATGGATGTTTTACGTCGATTACCGGCCCCGAAGTATAAAATGGGTTTACAGCTGTTTACTATCCGCGAGCCGTTGCGTAAAGATGTTGTGGGTACTATAAAACAGGTTTCCGCGATTGGTTACGAAGATTCCGAAACCTATGGGTATGACCCCATTCAGGGTACATATTATGGAATGAAATCAGCCGATTTCAGGAAGCTCCTGGCTGATAACAAGATGATCACCACCAGCGGTCATTACGACTTCACGAAGTACTTTGATAAATCTGCAGATGAGATGGCCCGTTTCGTTGATCAATGTATTGTCGGTGCGCAGGCGCTCGGGCAGAAATATATTACCTGGCCATGGTTGGACCCCGCCTTCAGAACACTCGAACACTTTAAGCAACTAACAGGAAAATTGAATAGGATAGGGGAACAGGTAAACAAAGCCGGACTTGGTTTTGCCTATCACAATCATGACTTTGAATTTACTGACCATGGCGGCCAAAACGGATACGAGATTGTTATGGCAGAAACAGATCCGAAGCTTGTTAAATTACAGCTTGACCTTTATTGGGTGATGCATTCATCAAAGTTGACACCAGCCCAGCTTATTGCCAAACAACCTGGTCGTTTTGTTATGTGGCACATAAAAGATATGGATAAAAAGACACGCGACTATTCAGAACTTGGGAATGGATCGATTGATTACACAACCATTCTACCTGAAGCATCAAAATCAGGATTAGAATATTATTATATCGAGCAGGGAGGTAATTTTGCGAAGGACCCTATGCAAAGCGTTACGGATAGCGCTGCTTTCTTTAAGAAAAACCTCGAGAAGTATTTGAAATGACAAACAGCTAACCAGCCCTTTTCAACTACATTACTTATACTTATCATTCAGGCCCTTACCGGCCAGAATGATCGGTGTCATTTTATCCAGTCTCTCTTTTTTTGTTTCTTCCCTTTTAGCTGAACTGATATATTCAATGTATTCTTTTTGTTTGCCGGGGCTGAGTTTTTCAAATGCCGCCTTCAGCGCCTTATTTTTTTTAAAAATGGCCGCGAGTAGTTCCGGCATTTCAGGAGCTTCCGTTTTTTTGGGTTTCCACACTTTTCCTGCATCCTCATTTATTATTGCCTCGTTTATGTATTCTTTGATAAGTTTTTCATTGATGTCTTTCTTTTCGGTGAACTGCCAGTGCCGCAATGCTTTTGTATTACCTCCCTTTGCACTAACGAGTACCTTATGTTTATCTGCCAGGAATACACCGTTATAGAACCAAAGTGAGAAATAATTTTTTAGCCCCACCACCGCTACGATATTTTTCCCACGGTGAGTATACACTTCAGTGCCCCATTTTATAGTCTCAATCAGTCCCGTACTGCGGACAATAGCTTTTAGCATTTCGAGTTCTTCTTTCCATTTACCGGCATGTTCCATAAGCAAGATTGTTGTGTTATTGAAGGTTGACTGAGCTAATTTAGGCATATGTAAACAATGATAAACCAAACAATTCAGCAGGCACATGCGTATTAACAGGGCAATATGCTTCTGTATTAACGGATAACAATACCTTTGCGTGGTTTTCGTTTATCTGGCAGGCGTCTTCAAAACTCAAGAGTCAGCCGGTTTATTTCACATTCTAAAAAAATTGCATGAAACTCATATCTTCCGTTTTGTTAACTATATGTATTGCTTCAGGTCTTTTAGCCTGCAACTCGGGCTCGGACGATGTGGAAGAAATTGATACTCCTTCTGCAGATACTATGAGTGTCAGCAATTCTGCCACGCCGGCAGCAGCGACACCGCTACCTGCACTTCCACCACCCGCAGTAACTTTGCCCCAGGCGCCATCAGGTCTTCCTGCCCAGGCAGGTCAGAGACCACTAAAAAATCCAGCACATGGTCTGCCTTATCACGATTGTACAATTGCAGTAGGAGCTCCATTGGTAGATAAAGGAAACACCGGGCAGCCGACGATGCCTGCTTTAACCCCGACATTGCCCAGCCTTCAGCCGACACCTGGCGGTGTTAAATTAAATCCCGCTCATGGCAAACCGGGGCATCGATGTGAAATTGCTGTTGGAGCACCCTTGTCGTAATTAAGATCTCACGAGTTGTCTGGTCAGGAGGTTACGGTGGTTGTATACCTTGACTTCATAAATTTTATTGTTTCCTTCATCAGTTGTTTGAGTTTGATTTCATAAATGTCGGAAAGTTTGTTGATGTATATACAGGACTTACCCATCTTGAATTTCCCAAGGCCTTCAAGAAGGGGTTTATGATCCTCTCTCCCAGTATAAACATATAAAGAGATCGCAGCTTTACGTGGCGAGAATCCCAGCAGCGGTGCATCACCTTCGTGACCACTGTCATATTTATAATGATAGGTTCCAAAGCCGACTATGCTCGGACCCCACATTTTTGGCTCTTCGCCCGTAGCCGCTTTCATCAGTTCAATGAGTTTAAAACTATCGTCGTGTCTTTTTTCCTGTGCCCAGCTTTTTATGAAATCACTTACATTATTTTCTGTGGCTTTGGTTTTTGTTGTTGCCATGGTTGCTGATCGTCATTTTGGAAGTGAAAAATGCAAATGTCTTTACAAACATAGGGCTGAAATTGATACGAAACTAACATCCTGTAACCACCTATGTCCAGCGTATCACAGGATGTTGTTTCGTATTGAAGCCAACCAATAACCAGTGCTAACGCCGGTTATCAGCTAACGGGTGGTTCAGTCTTTCAGTGCTTGTCAGACACCAACCTGATGTCAGCGATTTCATTACCTAATTGCTTGCCAATTTCAAGGGTTGCCGTCTGGGTCCACCGAAAGTGTATGCCTCCATAAAGTCTTGAAAGAGCTGCTTCTTCTGCAAGTTTGGAAAAAGACGCATAATTACGTGCGGGGATTCCTCTCCAGACGTAAGTATCGTCTGATACCGGAATATCACCATAAGCCCTTGTCAATATCTGCATACATGGAGCATACAAACCCGCAAGCCCGGATGGATAGTCGGGATAGGGAGGCGTAACGAGAAAAGGCAACCAGGCTTTATCTATCAGTTTGTTTATGTATGTCACCGGGCGAATAAGGTTATGTGTGAATTTGACTTTCCATACCCTATAAATGCCTTCTTTCCCAACCATGCCGGTTTTTGCATACATTTCCGCGGCTTCTGCAAGCTTTGCCTTTTGTTTTTCCAGCACGCTCGTTACTATCGCAATAATATGCCCGGGGCCCGGATAATTTACTCCAACACCACCCACATCAGCCCACCACAATGCAGTGGCTTTCTGCTCATCATTCAGCATTTTTCCAATATCATATACTTCCTTTGCAGCTTTGTAAAAATCTGAATCGGTGTCTTCAGAGTAGGGGATATGCGAGGAAGTAAAGCTCAGACTCGAATGAAGAAAAGGTCTTGAATCCTTGATGAATGGTCCCACGGGGTTAGCACGTGCGGGAGGAGTTGGTTCCCAGGCACCGGGAAAAGCTGGTATAGTATAACCTGCACTGGACAGTGTGAAATTATCGGTTTTTGACCAGTTGTAAATTTCCGTAGCAATTGATCGCCCGAATGCCTGGGAACGATCAAGGACAGCGTCAGAAGTGTGTGCCTTAAATCTTGCGATATATGCATCTTCGAGGGAATCAATACTTGTTTTGTTTCCTGCTGTCAGATTAGGAAAAGATTGCCTGAGGATACTGGCCATGAAAGCGTTGGCACTGGCACCCCACAAATATTCTTTGTGCGATTGAGGCTTTGGCATTACCGGCATCTGGTAAAGCTTCGTGGATAAACTTACCGAATTTTTAATGCCTGGATGCACGGCCTCATATAAGCCTACACCCACATAGGCAAGGTCCCGGTTATTTTGTAATACAATTGGTGATGGGGTGAGGTTTAGCTGGATGCTTATGATCAGTTTGTACCAATCATATATTACAGTGGCGCTCTCCTCCTTGGCCGGTGGGTGAAAAGGATCATCTTTAACACAGCCAGTAAATAATCCTAAAAAGATGAGGAGGACAATCATCTTAAAACATCGGTTTTGGCCGATAAATAATGCTTGCATAATCAACAATTTTAAGGGTGAAAGAAATGTTGAAACGAACGAAACTTCTGGTCGGAAGTTTCACTGCAATACTGATCTCGGCTTAACGAAGAATCATTTTCAAAAGATAGATGATAGACAGGGAGGACTTTGTTAATCGCCATTTATAGGCAATATTAAAAGTTATTATAGGGACTTGTAAGGAGCTTAAGTCTTAAAAGATGAAGGCCGCGTCTATAGGTAATTCCTGAAGTGTACAGTTGATGTGAGGATTAATCGATCTTCCTTCAAAGATTTGATTCATTGAAGGTAGAGAATTGAATACAATAAAAAACACATGTCCGGCACTATTTTATCCTTCTGCATTAGCCAGATTGGTACCATTCCGGGAATATGTCCTAACCTGGGAGAGGAAAATTCTTTTTTTAAACAAACTTCAAAAAATACCCAGAATCGTTTGCATTATGGCATAGATATTATTGTATTGTAGTATCGTTCTAAAAAAAGCGATAATCCTAAATTAATCTCTATGAAACTAAAGAAATTTGTGTTCCCCCTGGCTATCTTAATTGCGACCCTTGTAGCATGTAACAAAGATGATGACTCCACAACCAACTTAAAGATCAGGCTCACCGACAATCCCTACAATGCTACAGAAGTAAATATCGATTTGCAGCAGGTGAGAGTCAATTTCTCCGCCGACTCAGCCGGATGGACCGACCTTCAGACACGCGCAGGTATTTATAACTTACTTGATTTTCAGAATGGCATTGATACGCTGATTGCAGAACAGGTTGTGCCTACAGGTACCTTAAAAGAAATACGCTTTGTATTAGGAAACCGAAACTCAATAAAAATCAATAATGTTGTTTATCCGCTTACTATTCCCAGTGGTAGTTCATCGGGGCTGAAAATTAAATTAAACAAACAGCTTCATGCTGGTCTTGATTCTTTAGTAATCGATTTTGATGCAGCACTCTCTATCCTCCAGGAAGGAACCGGCGATTATAAACTTCGCCCGGTGTTGAAGATAAAATAAAGTTGCACCTATCACAGCTGTACTAAATAAAATAAAAGGCAGTCATGCCGACTGTCGAAAACAAAATGAAAGGCCAGCATTGCGACTGTTTAAAACAAAATGAAGCGGAGCCATTGCGGCTGTTGCAAACAAAACACATAGTCAGCGAATAAGATCTGACTTCATACATTTAGCAAAAAATCCCCGTCCAAAAGATGGGGATTTTTATGCTTGCTGCTGTTTGATATTACTTTGCTGTTGGGAGGCTGAAACTGAGACGTCCGAAGAAATAGGAACCATTAAATCCCATTTGCTGAACGCGACGGCTATAAATGAATCTTCCAAGGCTCATATTACCGCTATGAACATGCATGTCCTGATATTGGTTGAAGAGATTGTTTGCACCGAGCGTAAGCCCAAGATATTTTGTAACCTGGTAAGACAAAGAAAGATCCGTTACGATCTTTGAATCAAAAGTCTGGTCAAGTGTTTCTGCTTTGCCGGTAAAGGCATTTACCGGGAAAGCCGCGGGATTAGCCGGATTGATCGTTGGATCCAGGTACGTTACTTTTCCAAATTGCACAAAACGAAGCATCGCACCAAATTTGCCGTATTTGTAGTTGAATGCGAGGTTTATTTTACTTTTAGGATTAGCAACTTCGATACGGCTTTGGTCCTCGCGGTTGAAATAGCTGCCTAACTGACCGCTGTTTACCAATATTTCTGAAGCATGTATTATGGGATTGCCATTATCATCCTTCTTGACTTCATTATCTATAAACGTCATTGCCAAAACAGTACGAAGAGAATGTTTTCCGGCAAAGTTGTGAACATAACTTACAACTGCTTCAAGTCCTTTAGCCCGTGTGTCGATAGCATTGGTGAAGAAGTTCGCCTGGCTTGCCCCTGCTGCTTCGAGTTCAGCTTTTAGTGCAGGGTCATTACCTCCGCTGAAATTATTTGTGAGGATGATGCGATCGTCGATATCGATCTGGTACGCATCTATTGTTATCTCCAGTCCCTTCACCGGCATCGCGGTAAGACCCACAGAATAGTTTTTACTGGTTTCCTGTTTCAAAGGGGGTATACCCAGGATCTCTGCTGCTTTACTGTCATTTGTGAAAGTGCCCACTTCCTGCGGTACCAACTGACCACCGGATGAAACAAACAATGTATTTGTTTTCGAATAGAATCGTTGTTGCATGGACGGCGCGCGGAACCCGGTACTATGTGAGACCCTGAAGTTCAGGTAATCGCCAAATTTATACCTTGCCGAAAACTTATAATTGAAGGTAGATCCGAAGTCGCTGTAATCTTCAAAACGGACAGCGCCGGTAACCAGCAGGTCTTTCGATAAGTCCTGTTCGAGGTCGAGATAAATTGACTTGGAGTTCCTGGTTTTGGTATCGCCGATTGTGTTGACAAAGCCCGCAAAGACCTGGGATCCGGCAGCGGCTTTTGAAGGAATATCATAATTAGTATACGAGGCTTCCTCGCCACTCGTGATACCGAATGCGTCCACACGATATTCCAGGCCAGCTGCTACGTTCAGGCCCTCAAATATGTCATACTTCTTTGAAAAGTCTGCGTTGGAGGTATTTTGCCAGTTTTCCAAACCGCCCGCGTCAAACGAAGTTTGTTTATTCCCGGGTAATGCAAACTGGGAATAGTTTGCTGAATTTTCAACGCTGAAACCGAATGTATTCATTCCATAGGTATTGCTGATATCAAAATTCCATTCCCCCAATTTTGTCCGGTAACCACCGGCAATTGAAAAGTCTTTGATATCACTATGGATCTCAGGAAGGAAGCCACTCGGATAAATTGCAAATACCTGGCTTGCATAGGTAGTGGCTGCCCCCGGTATCCCGGAAGGATAACGATAGAAGCCTGCCGCCTGGCCTTTTTTGCCTGTATATCCGCTAAAAACATAGATGCTTCCCTTTTCGCTGACAGGGTAAGTGAAATTTGCAAACACTGAAGCAGACTGAATATCAGAATTACCAATAATCATGTCAAACGTATTCCGGGTTTGGCCTCTCGCACCCATGATAGAATCATCGCGGTTCACGCCACCCACATTCGGGTATACAGCACCCGTGTAAGTGCCACCGCGGTTGGAAGACTGACGGTCCAGGTACTCGCCGGTAAGGTTCAGACTGCCTTTGCCAATCTTGAAACCATATCCGAGCGAAGCCTGGACGGTGTTGCCATCTGTCACACTCACATCCGGATCATCAGCTTTGTTAGTGAGTTTATTGAAAGCGTAGTTTTTTGGATACTTAGTCACATTGGCTCCATAGCTTACCGAACCGGTCAACACCCCGGTAGTTTGCTTCAGTACGATATTTATCACTCCGGCTATGGCATCCGATCCATATTGGGCAGCAGCGCCGTCACGAAGGATCTCTATTCTTTCAATCGAAGCAGAGGGTATAGCGCTCAGATCCGTTCCAACGGTACCTCGGTTCACCGTTCCATTCACGTTTACCAGCGCGGACTGGTGTCTTCTTTTTCCATTGATCAATACCAGTACCTGGTCAGGACCAAGTCCCCGGAGTTGCGCCGGATCTACGTGATCAGTTCCGTCTGATATCGTTTGACGGGCGGATTGAAAAGAAGGTGCGATATAATTAAGAATCTGGTTGAGATCAACCTGGCCGATCTCGTTTACTATCTGGCTGATCGGTATTACATCGACCGGCACGGGTGTCTGAACCCGGGTTCGGGATGGACTTCTTGACCCGATGATAGTAACCATAGTCAGGTCAGGTGTCACATCCATCTGCGCATCCTGTTCAATAGTTGTGTTAGCAACCACGGTGACATCTATCTCTTTGGTCGTCATCCCGGCAAACGAAATGAGAAGGGTTTGTTTTCCGGCCGGAGCACCGATCGAATATTCACCCTTGTTGTCAGAAGTTGTTCCGGAACCCGTTCCCTTGAGGAGAATACTTGCACTGGGAAGCGGCAGTCCATCTGCACCTTTTATCACCCCTTTGATGGTGCCGTTCTGGGCATTCGCCGGATTAATAAATACCAGTAAAATGAATGTTGTAATAACCGAATAATAAATGCGGGATCTGAACATACTCATAAATGCAGTTTTTTGGTGAATGAGATGGTTCGGGTAAAAGGGAGTTACTATAAATTACAGAATATTATCGACTTAAGCATCGAAATTCTTTGAGCGGCGGATCTTTTTTCCAGATGACAAAATTTCATACTGTAACGGCACGGGACAGTCGCAAACAATTTGCACTTATGATGGTTATATTCGCACCCGGTATCATTAACGGGTTTATCCAATATTAAAATTGAGATCAATGAGCACAGAAAAAGCAATACTTGCCGGCGGATGTTTTTGGGGAGTAGAAGAACTAATCAGGGATCTGCCGGGAGTACACAAAACAGTAGTGGGTTATACCGGTGGGGAAGTCCCAAATGCGACCTATAGAAATCACGGCAATCATGCAGAAGGCATCGCCATCGACTTCGATCCTTCTGTTCTTTCATACCGGGCCTTACTGGAGTTTTTTTTCCAGATACATGATCCGACAACACGGAACCGGCAGGGGAACGACCGCGGAACTTCATACCGCTCAGCCATCTTCTATCTGAGTGACGAGCAAAAGCAAACAGCGGTGGCACTGATAAAAGAAATGGATGCAAGCGGGAAATGGCCTGGGCCGGTAGTGACGGAGGTCGTACCAGCTTCAGATTTCTGGGAAGCAGAAGTTGAGCACCAGGACTATCTTCGTAAACATCCCGGGGGATATACCTGCCACTTCATCAGACCAGAATGGACTTTGTCCTGATTGTACTAGAACAGACATCAAGGTGCTGATCGGCGCAAAAATAAATAAAACGCTGATCAGCCCTTTGGTTCGCTGGTAATCGTCATATTTGCTGTTCACCAGCGCGAACACTTCCATGCAAACGAGCCTGCGATCCGTCCTTCTGTTTATTTGCCTGCTTACTTATTTCTTCTCTTATACACAGTCTTCTTTGCCATTAAAGGCGCCAGCCAGGAAAGAAGGTGATGGACCCTGGGATCAGCTGATCATCCGCGGAGTGACCCTTATTAATGGAACACTTGCGCCACCAATGGGGCCGGTTGATATCGTGGTTGAAAAAAACCGGATCGTATCGGTACAGGTGGTAGGAACTCCGGGTCTTCCGGTAGACTCGCTCCGTAGAGCAAAGCTTAAACCGGGCGGTAAGGAGCTGAATGCAACCGGACTTTACCTGATGCCCGGTTTCGTTGATACTCATGGTCATATTGGCGGCACCGCCCAGGGAGCCAATGCCGAGTATGTTTTTAAGTTATGGATGGCGCATGGTATAACAACAATCGCTGAACCTGGTTGCATGAACGGTCTCGACTGGGTGCTGGATCAGAAATTAAAAAGCAGTAAAAACGAAATTACGGCTCCCAGAATACAGGCCTTTAACCGGTTTGGCGCCAGGGCCACAACCCCTCTGGCGACGCCTGAACAGGCACGCCTGTGGGTGCGCGAAAATGCCAGACAAGGCGCAGACGGGATAAAATTTTTCGGTGCCAGTCCCGAGATAATGGCAGCCGCCCTCGATGAAAATAAGAAGCTTGGATTGCGTTCAAAGATGCATCACTCACAAACACATGTCGGCGGCTGGAATGTATTACACAGTGCAAGGGCCGGCCTGACCTCAATGGAACATTGGTATGGCCTTCCTGAAGCTATGTTCACCGACAGGACCGTGCAGGATTATTCGCTAGACTACAATTATCAGAATGAGCAGGATCGTTTTGGTGAGGCAGGGACTTTATGGAAACAGGCGGCACCACCATTTTCCGATAAATGGAACAAGGTGATGAATGAACTCATCTCGCTCGGATTTTCTTTATCGCCTACCTTGTCGATCTACGAAGCCAGCAGGGACCTGATGCGGGCCCGCCGTGCCGAATGGCACGATGACTACACCATGCCCTCGCTTTGGGAGTTTTACAAACCAAGCTGGAACTCACATGGATCTTATTGGCATAGCTGGGGTACAGAGCAGGAGATTGCCTGGAAAGACAATTATAAACTCTGGATGACCTTCCTGAACGAATATAAAAATCGCGGGGGACGCGTTACGGTAGGCACGGATGCCGGGTTTATATACGAATTGTATGGCTTTTCTTATGTGCGTGAACTGGAACTGTTACGCGAAGCTGGCTTTCATCCGCTGGAAGTTATCAAAGCAGCAACCCTGAACGGAGCGGAATCCCTTGGAATGGAAAAACAGATCGGAAGTGTCGAAGTTGGCAAACTTGCAGATTTCGTGATTGTGGAAGAAAACCCGCTGGCAAATCTCCAATCATTATATGGCACCGGTTCCATCAAACTTGTTGAAAATGATAAGGTGATCCGTGCAGGTGGTGTAAAGTATACTATAAAGGATGGAATTATTTACGATGCAAAACAGCTGCTGGCAGATGTAAAGAAAATGGTCACAGAAGAAAAAGCTAAAACAGGGTATAAGATCGTTCAGCCCGGGATCAAATGATTGTAGTCTTAAGGCAGATCGTCTCAGGGAACCAGGTAGTGTCAGTTGACAAGAACGACGTTTGTACTTAATCGTTATTGCTTCTCCCAGAGGAACTGCCCGAGCCTTAGTCCGGTAATGTTTCCGGATTTGTCCGCGGCAAATTCATAGTTTATACTGTAACCATTTTTTGCTTCCACTTTAAAACGATTTGTGCCGTCCGGTTTCATCGTTGTGCTTGTTAATAGTTCCTGGCAATAAGTCGAATGAAGCAAATCATCTTTTAAGTAAATATCAATGCTGCCATAACCTCCCGGTAAAACATACTTCCCTGTATATCTTTCGAGGGGAAGCTTTGCTGTCTTTTGATAAGCCGCGGATAGGACATTGGCAAACTGCTCATTGATCCAACCAAAATCGATATCACCACTATTCGTAAGGATAACCCAGCCTATTTTGCTTGCCGGGTTAAAAACAGCGATGCTTCGATGTCCCGGGAAACCACCCTCATGTAACACATAGGGATATGCCGGTTTCCATGCGATTTTGAGTTGCCTCATCATACCGCGGCTCTCAGTTTTTAGTATTTTATCTCCATCATCATATTGGGCCCTGATATATTTGGTCATATCTGAGGCTGTAGAGTACATGCCCCCGGGATAAATAGCAGCATTCACCTCAAACAAAGGTGTTTCAAAAGTTTTCCCGTTTTTTTTATCAATTCGGTATCCTTTCGCAACTTCGGTACCGATCCGCGGCTCAGTTAAAAATCCTGATTCGGTCATCCCCAGAACGTCAAGCACATTGGTCTGTATATATTTGCTGAAAGATGTTTTTGCTGCCCTTTCAATGGCAATCCCCAACAAAGTATATCCCAGGTTAGAATAGTGTCGGTCATTGTGGTGCATAAAATCATAGGGCGGGTAATCCAGCTTCATATATTGTAATGAGTGCAGCACTTCTTTGTTGGTTGCAAAAGGTTGTATAGGGTATGCACCATCCGTTAACATCCATCTTTCAAATGAGAAAGTAAAAGCGGTGTCTGCAGGTGAGTTGCGGGGCAGCCCTGATGTATGTGTCGCCAGCTGAAGCAGGGTAGTGGGTGTTGTGCTGTTATAGGTCGACCTGACCTTGTACTCCGGGATGTATTTTCGGACATCATCATTCAAACCAACTTTGCCCTGTTCGACAAGCTGCATGAACATGGTTGCAGTGAAAGTTTTTGTGATCGACATGATCGGGAACTTTGAGTCTGCTTTCGCTACCACCTGCTGACGCACGTCTGTGTAACCGGATGCGTGTTTGTAAACAATGTCCTGATCATGGATAATTGCAACGTTTATTGCCGGCGGCTTAGAGGTAGCCATAAATTTCGTCACAACCTGGTCAAGTTTCTGTATCACAGAATCAGGTAACAACTGGTGGGCTTTCAGTGATGCTGGAACAAAGCACAGGCCCAATATTACACAAGATGTAAAAACAAGGAAAACCCGGTGTGATTTATGCATACAGACTATTTAAGTCATTGGACGCTGCCCGGGTCAATTCGTTACAAACTATAGCAAATGATAATTTAGAGAGGTCTTATCTTGATGTTTCTCCACTCACTCGAACCGGGATGTTGTTGAAGGGCGATTTTTCCATTCGGTACTTTTGCGAAGTTTGCAAAAGGTTTAGCCGCAAATTTACTTTTAGCAACCCGTTCATTCCAATCATCGCTCCCGATCTGGCCATCATAGGTTTGGATACCGTTCAGCCAAAGCGTAAGATGGCCTTTGTTCTGCACGATCCTGACTTTGTTGAATTCGCCGACGGGCCGCGGTTTGGAGACAGTTGAATCGCCTGCAAGGTCATATAAACATCCTGCCAGGTGGTTTTGTTTCTTATTGTCAGAGGCGTAAATGTTATCTAAAACCTGCATCTCCGGACCAGTCAGGTAAGTTGCCGGGAATTTCGGGTCTTCCTGTATATTGAAAATGATTCCGCTATTACCGCCTTTTGAAATCTTCCACTCCAATTGCAACTCATAGTTTTCAAACGCTTCATTTGTGACCAGGTCACCACCGCCGCTTCTTGGTTTAGAAGTATCAAAAATAATAACACCATTTCTCACCTGCCATTTTGAACCTACAGTGTCACGCAGGTAAGTATGCCAGCCATTGGTGGATTTACCATCGAAGAGCAGTTTCCAGCCTTGCTTTTTCTCCTTCCTGGTTAGCGTATTAGGCTTCTGGGCAAACATGCTGATTATGGACAATATCAAAACCAATAAGATGGACAACTTTTTCATGAAACACATTTTGAGATCGCTAAATTAGGAAATTGATGCACCTGACCAAGAGGCAATTCGTTCTTGCAGTATTAAAATATAGTGAAACAGCACTATCAGGTCAAAGTAACTTATTTCGTGTAATTGTTTTCTGCATGCTGAAAGATGTAGAGAATCCGTAACGGCGGTAAAAATGGGCAAGGTTTGGACCTGTATGCAGTGCAACCGTAGAGTGATCCGGTGCATAATTTTCCAGCCAGTCGTTAATATGTTTCAACATGGCAGAACCTATCAGTTTTCCCTGCCATGCAGGGTGAACAATTACGTTTTTTATATAATACAAACCTGCGCTGTCACTAAAAAGAAAAGCACAGCCGATAACTTCCTCATCGTTTCGTTTTTTGGCAATAACACTATATGCAATATTGGCCGGGTCGCCAACAACTGCCCGCTGGCCCGGCACCTGGGCAGCCCATCCAACAGATCTCATAAGGCTTTCAAGCTGATCAACTGTCGGTATACCGGGAATAATTTCAATATCCTCCGGCATCCGTTCGGCGCTTTTCAACCGGTGTGAAATGCCATGACCAAAACGTATCCGATGTCCATCGGGATCCCCGACCAGCATCTCGCGCATGCCCCAGTCGAAACTTTGAGGTGGATTGATAATGGTTGCCCCACGGGCGGTTATCTGTTCATGATAAGCATCTACATCTTCCACATTTATTGCCAGCCATGTACCAGGATTGCCTTGTCCATCTTTACAAAAAAATATTCGCACATCTCCCAGGTCTACACCGCCGAAAGTTGCTGGTTCATCCCAGGTCCAACTGTTTTTGAAACCCAGCACTTCAGTGTAGTAACGGATGCTTGCGTGTACATCAGCAGAAGAAAGAATTGGTATGATGGACTCGAAATTCACTGCATTTTGAAGTTATCAAAAATTCGCTAAAAGCCAAAGAAATGGAAACTTATGGACCATTTAAAGACTAAACTGTCTCTCTGGTCGCGGCCCGATGCTTAACGCCCGATTGATCAGCCTAAAAAGTACAGTGTGAATTCATTGACTCATCACTAACGACAGAATCGTCAAATATTTGTTGAAGATTTATTTGGAAGTCAGGAAAACATTATTAGCTCTGAGATACAAAGTGCTTTACGGATTACACAGTCCACTTGTCCAGTTGCAGCCTTTTAGTGAAATTGAGAGCCGGAAGTTTTTTCGGAATTGATCCAGGTCACCCTTTAATATATACAGGCTATTATTGATCGGCCTGCAGCGTAGTCCTGGTATGCATCTTGTGCGGATCGCGGAAATCCTGAAACAATCAGTTAGTTAATTGTAATCAGCCAAATGGAAATCAAATCGTGGGTTTTGGCTTTTTTCATGGTCAATCACTTTGTAATTCAAAGCACTTTATAAAACATAAACATTACAACATGGATACTTTAACAAGCATTGCCCCATCACCGAAGAGATTGCAACGGACAATCCCGGTTATACCCGGGCCCGCCCCAGCACCTGTCAGATCAGGCTACATATTACTTCTTCTATCTTCGGTTCTTTACGGGATGTGCGAGTACTACAACGTGAAGGAAAATCTTTTCCTGTTCTTTTTTCTCCACTACAGCACTGCAATCGTGTATACGTTCGTACTTATATTCAACAGTTCCTTTGGAATTAAAAGAAGCTGGAAAAAAGAAAATACGAATAGAACGGTGATTCTTTTAAACCTCTACCTGCTCTCTGCATTTGCATTAAACAGGGAGCTTACCGTCTTTGAAAATTCTGTGAGCTGGCTTTGTGTTTACATCCTCCTTAGTTCCGTCACCTTGTTGAGCTTTGCTTACGTTGACAGATTACCCCTTTGGGTGAATAACCTGCAGTATTTTCTTTTGGGAACCGCAATAACACTTTATCTATACCTGGCGTTGTATGTTGTTAACTTTTATCCTGTTGGTTCATTGGGAGTCATCTTTTTCGGAATAGGGGGGCATATATTCGTTCCGCTGATATTGTTGATCACTTCAATCACTTTGTTTCTGCATTTTAGAACACAGCGAATTCATAATATCTCAGTTGCCGCCGGCTTTCTTATTCCAACTTTTGCGGCAATCGCGTTTACGATTGAATGGAACTCCAGGATTTCCAACATTGAAAGGATAAGTAATCAGTCACCCTTATACGAAAACGCTGAGCTACCCTCATGGCTGAAGATTGCTGAGGTACTGAAAAATGATTGGATCTCAGACAGGATTTTCAAAGCAGACCTTGTATTCACAACTGCCGACACGGACTTTAACGAATGGCGTTTTATGCCGCAGACCTTTTCATGGGGCGAGCAGAAAAAACATGACCCGCTGGTTTATCTTGCCAGTCTTAGTTCAAAAATCACGCTTGCTTCAGATGAACGGATTAAAGTACTAAGGGCTATCTCAGATAAGCGGCATCTTTCAAACGAAAGACTTTGGTCGGGTGACAATTTAACCACATCATATATACTTAGCGACATTGATATTTATGCTGATCTGCGACTGACGTATACGGAACAGTTTTTTAACATCCGTAACAATAGCTTGCGAAACGCATCCCGCACAGACACTGAGGAAGGAATTTATACTTTTTATTTATCACCAGGTTCAGTAGTGACTTCGCTTTCTCTCTGGATCAATGGAAAAGAAGAAAAGGCAATACTTACTTCCCGCCAAAAAGCAACTAAGGCATATCAAACCATAGTAGGTGTTGAGCGCCGGGATCCTTCGGTGGTTCACTGGCAGGAAGGAAATACAATTACTGTCCGCGTTTTCCCCTGTACCAATGATGAGGAACGAAAATTTAAGATTGGCATCACATCACCCCTCCATGTTCAGGATGGACAGGTAGTATATAAAAACGTCTTATTTGATGGGCCCGATCCCTCTGATGCCGCCGCCACCACGAGGATCCGGTATATCGGAGGTGATGGTACAATGGGAGCACCTTCAAATTTTCTAAAAAATTTGAAGGGTGAATATATTTCGGAGGAAAGATATGATCCCAATTTTACTTTTTCTTATCGGGCTGCCCCAGTGAAGTCAAACCATTTCAATTACAACGGCTATTCCTATTCAGTGAAAGAATTTCAGCCTGGCAAAGTTAATGTGACAATTGAAAGTGTTTTTCTCGATATCAATAAAAGCTGGACGAATACCGAAGTTGCTGAATTACGAACATTGCTTAAAGACCGCCAGGTATTCGGTTCCCAGGATGATCAGTTCGTAAAACTTACAGATGCCAATTGGTCAGCCGTAACAAATGCAATGAAAGCGCGCAACTTTTCATTGTTTCCGTTTCATAAGGTTCAGGACACGGAGCATTCATTGGTGGTGTCAAAAGGAAACCGGTTATCTCCCCACCTGGCAGATATAAAAGAAAGCAAATTTGCGGATGGTGTAAATGGGTTTTTTGCCCAGGGCAAAAAGGTAAGAGTCTTTAATATCACCGGGGCAAGATCAACCTATATAGCCTCTTTGGCTGAGCTGCGTGGAATAGACCTTTGTGTTGGAAAAGTCAGCCATTTGCAGGAATTGCTCCATGAGGGAATTTATACGGAGGCGGGTGAAAATGATGATGTTGTTGTATTGCCGGAAGCAGGTGTCAAAATAACCAGGACGAGTGATTCCATAAGCCCTAAGGGCGGTGATGCACCGGATCACCTGGCCCGCTTATTTGCTTATAACAATATTATGAGGAAGGTTGGCGTAAGCTATTTCAATGATGACTATATCAATGAAAGCCTGGTGCAAGAGGCGGCAACTGCTAATGTTGTTTCACCGGTATCAAGCTTAATCGTACTTGAAACCCAGGAAGATTACAAAAGATTTGACATTAAGAAAACGGGTGATGGTTTACAAAATGCTGCCCGCGAGTCATCCGGGTCGGTCCCCGAGCCGCATGAATGGGTATTGATCATTATGTTTCTTGTATTTGCCTTGTATATGAAAGTCAGGAATCAATCATTGCAATCACCCAGGCAATATCTATAAAAACATGCGTACTATACAAGGACTAAACAGAAGATTTGTTGGTCTGGACATCAACCTGAGGGGCATTAACTTTTATTTCAGTAGCTGTATCATTTTTGCATTTGTCGGAGCAGCATTTGCATTTCCTCTATCATATTTATCCTCGACCAATGTGACGCTCGGACTTGTTATAGCGCCTGTCAGTTTGTATTGTTCCACTAAAAAAAGGTTCAACGGGGTTTATTTTCTGGCGATGGTGGTGTTTGCTACGGTTTCATACACTTACGAGGTAAAAATATTTTACTTTTTCGCCCTCGCGTTTTTCTTACTGACGTTATTGGAACTTTATGTCGGGAAGTGTGATAAGATCATTTTGTTCCTTTTTTTATTCATGTCTCCCTTTTTTCACCAGGTCATAGCGATAATGGGTTTTCCCATACGGCTCGGGCTGAGTGCAGTCGCAGGAAACATTCTGATGGCTGCCGGAGTTAATGTGGAGGTTGAAGGGAATCTGATGGTACTTAATGGATCCGCGTTTTCGGTGGATGAAGCCTGTATGGGTTTAAATATGCTTTCAACATCCATGCTTATGGCGGTATTTTCTTTAGGGTACAGATACAGGATCCATAAAAACAGGTTATCCTTTAGTAAGCTTATTCTCTTTTTTTCTATTGTATTTTTATTGAATATAGTTTGCAATCTCCTTAGGATAATTGTACTCGTGGCATTCAGAATTGAACCTGAAGATCCGATGCATGAGATCATCGGTCTGCTTTGCTTTTCTTCTTACATTATGGTTCCTGTCTTTTTTCTCAGTTCATGGATGATCAGGAAAGCACGGATTGCACGAGTTTCAGTGCATGCTGGAAATGCCGGCAGATCGTTTCTTAGTCCATTCCTGTTTTTTGTCTCTCTGATTCTCCTGTCGCTTGGCGTTTATCTCAACATAATCAAACACAGAAATGAACGGTTCTTAAGTTCTTCTATTGTTGTGCCGGGATTTGAATCCGCAGCGATCAGTGATGGCATAACGAAACTATTTAACCGGGAGACCCTGGTTTATATAAAACCAATCCCGGAATTCTTCTCAGGAGAACATACCCCCCTCATATGCTGGCGGGGTGGCGGCTACTCTTTTAAAGGAGTGAAAAAATCAGCTGTTAATGGGGTAGAGGTGTATACGGGTAAGTTGTCGCGGCCCGGTGAAGTATTGTTTACTGCCTGGTGGTACAGCAACGGGAAAACCATAACAATTAGTCAACTGGACTGGCGCTTCCGTATGTTAAAAGGAGAGGAGAAGTTCAGGCTTGTGAATGTTACCGTAGGAGACGAGGCATCACTCGTAAAAAGCATTCAATTTTTTATGAACCAGGAGTTATAGCTGCCTTACCTTGCAAGTGGGGATTGAGCAAATGATATAGCATTTTCGAAGAATGAGCAGATTTAAGACCAGTTACATTGCCCAATAAGCCTGTTAAGAAGAATGGGATTGATACCATTGATATCATGCCATAGCAGCTTGCCGGTATTCAGTGGTGTGTGGCAATTGTTTTTTCCAGAAGATATAGGAAAACACTCCCAGTAAAATGGGAAGGAAAATAAAAAACACACCCGGGTCTACTTTTTGAGCGACTGATATGACTGAATAAACGGCTCCGGCCAGGTCGAAAAACAAACCAGCGTAAGCCCACTCTTTTATTTTTACCAAACCAGGTACAAGGATAACTATTGCACCAATAACCTTTGCGACACTTATGAACTGGATAAAATAAACGGGATATCCGAGATAGCCGTTCAGAAACTCAACAGATTGTTTGGAAGGCTCGATGCCTGGTATTCCAGACCATATCATGAAGGCGGCGAAAAGTACAGTAAAGACCCAGTAAAGGATTTTTGTGCGTTTCATAAAAAAGCATTTTAGTGGTTTGACAATCCAAAATTAGGTTGGTTACTGTACAAACAACGTCCTGCAATACGCCAATTTTCGGGGTGATTTGCGACAAACAATTCAGCAGGACCGGATCGGCCTGTTGTTAAGATGCTAAATACCTATTTTAAAATAGATCAATACCAGTCTTAAGAGTAGGTCAATACCAGTTTAGAATTGATTAATAGAAGTTTTAAAAATGGAACATCCAGGTTCAAAAATGAAATAAGAGGAGTTTTATCGATTAACAGATCAATACCAGGGAAGGGCTTCTTTCAATTCATTTTTATTTGGAGCGGTAAACAAAATCGTGAGCTCATAACCATTTCTGATTTCAGCTCCTGTCTTTTTAGAAGATGTGGTGTAATCATAAGTAAAGCCGACCTGGAATCCATTTTTATGAAAACCAATATAAGGAATGATAGCATCGTTTAGTCGATACCAGGCTCCAAACCTTATGTTGTTTTGTTCACCTTCATTTAATTGTATGCCATAAGCTGCACCAACAGTAGTGGAACTGGCTTTCGCCTGTTGCATATAAGTGAAGGAAGTATATACTGTCCCGGTTGTGCCGGAATGAAACTGAGCGCCGCCCTGGGCAACAAACCGTGTTGGCATTTTAAATTCGTCAACAAAAACATTGTCTTCATGCTTCAGAATGTTGTAAGCAGAAACCCCTCCAAAAAAGGAAACGTTATCGGTTTGTGCTCTGTACAACAAACCGGTATTGAGATCGAAATAATTTTTCCTGAAATACTGGAAGGTTTCACCGATAGGGAGGGCCGGGTTATAACCCGATCCTCCGAACTGTGAATCAAACGAGAGTTTATTATAATCGAGTTCACGTTGATGGTAGGTGCCCTGGAAGCCAAGTCCCAGGCTATGTACCTTGTTTGCGTCAAGTCCTACATTATATGCTGCACTGAATCCAACGGAATTGGTGACCAATGCTCCGTTTAACGCCTGGTCGTTCATGACGTATAAGCCTATACCGGCTTTATGACCGTCCGTGAGTTTTTCTTTAAAGGGGCTGATATCTGCCGATATGTATCCCGTGAGATACGGGCTGCCTCCCGAAAGGCCTTGTGCCCTGAAATTAGATGCCAGCCTGTAAGGACCTTCCATCACCCCGGTGTTTGCGGGGTTTGTAAGAAGGGGAGTACTAAAAAACTGGGAGAAGTGGTATGATTGTCCACTGACATCCGTAGCTAAGAATAGTACAAGGCATAGATAACTTAAAGTGTTTTTCATGTTTTTAAGTTTATCGTATTAAGATTGTTTTACCACTCGCTTTAATGGTTTTGCCATTGTTATCAACACATTCCAGTATCCAACTATAGGTTTCCATAGGTTGACGTACTCCCTTGAATACACCATCCCATCCTTCGCCAATAACAGTGGTCTGGAAGACCAGCTGACCCCATCTGTTAAATACTTTGAAATACCTGAACTGTTTAACATTGATAAACTTCGGAGCCAGCTTATCATTCAGATTATTGTTGTCAGGTGTAAACGCCTTCGCCACGAATACTACAGTTTCAGTACAACTGTTAACAGTAAGGGTAACAACATTGGATGACCTGATCTTACAGGTACCATTGTCGATTACGACTGTATACCTGGCCGCTGTGTTAGCTGAGTATGTTTTGCCCGTAGCACCCGGAATGAGTGTGTCATTTCGATACCATTGATAAGCTACTCCGTCGGAAGCAGTCAGCACCTGGCTTGTTCCCGCACAGATCGGATCAACAGTTGCAGGGGTGATTGTTCCCGGAGTTCCGGCAGGCGATGCAATGGTTACAGTGACATCCTTTGTACAACCTGCAGCATCTTTAACAGTAATCACATGCTCACCACCAGGCAGGCTATCAAAGGTTGCGTCTGGTCCATACTGCCCATTGTCGATCTTATACGTGTACGGAGCGGTTCCACCGGTTGCGGTCACTGTCGCTGTGCCGCCTCCGCCTGAACAAGGAACATCGGTTTTGGTGACAGTCGCCGCGACTGTATTACCGACTTGTTCGATGGTGACCTTCAGGTCTTTTGTACAACCAGCGGAATCTTTGACGGTAACAACGTGTTCGCCGGCAGCAAGATTGTCAAAGGTTGCTGCTTGCTGATATGGCCCGGTGTCCATTTTGTAGGTGAATGGTGCATTACCGCCAGTTACTGAAATTGTCACTGAACCAGTATTGCCACCGGAGCATGGCACATCAGTTTTAGTTGCTATTGCCGGGTTTATAGTATTGTTGATCTGTGCAATAGTTACAGGGACGTCCCTGGTACAGCCTGCTATATCCGTTACTGTAGCAACATAATCACCAGCCGCGAGATCGTTAAAGACACCGGTGTTTTGATTTGGCCTTGTACCAATCTTATACTGTAAGACACCTGAACCACCTGTTGCAACTATGGTAACAGATCCGACGTTTCCACCGGCACATGGTACATCTTTCTGACTGCCAATTCTTGCGATGATAGTATTATCTACCTGGTCAACTACAACAGTTGTATCCTTTGTGCAACCAAGGCTATTTCTGATGGTGATCACATACCTGCCTGCTGCCAAACCATTGAATGTGCCGCCTGGCTGGTAAGCCCCGCTGTCAAGTTTGTACGTGTATGGTGTGGAACCACCGCCACCTTGTACCGTTATTGAACCCGTGTTTCCACCAGTGCAAGGGACGTCAGTTTTTGTTACAGTCGCCGTCACCGTATTGTTTATCTGGGTGAGGGTAACAGCTACCTCATTGGTACAGCCTGCTGCATCTCTGACCGTAATCACATGACGACCTGCCGGCAGACTATTAAATGTATTAGAGGTCTGATATGCAGCACTGCCAATTCTGTATTCGTAAGGCGCTGTTCCGCCGCTGCCAACAACTGTGATTGACCCTATATTGCCCGACGCACATCCAACATCTGTTTTGGATCCCAGGGTAACTGTGACCGTATTGGGGATCTGCGAAATTACCAGTGTTGTATCCCTTGTACAACCACCGGCATCTCTCACCGTTACGGTATAAGACCCTGCCACCAGTTCTGTGAACGAACCGCCAGGCTGGTACGGACTTGTGCCCAACCTGTATTCATATGGGGCTGTACCACCAACACCTGTTACGGTTATTGATCCGGTACCGCCTGAACATGGGATATCAATCCTGGAAATAACCGATGGTCTGACGGTGTTGGGTGTCTGGACTATAGTTATAGTTGTATCCTTTGAACATCCGGTCGCATCCCTGACGGTGATGATATGTTGTCCCGCTGCAAGGTTAGTAAACGTTGAATTTCCGCTGAATTGACCGCTGCCAAGTTTATATGCATAAGGAGCCGTGCCACCGCCACCCGTAACGCTAACTGACCCGCCATTACCACCTGCACAAGGGATGTCTGTTTTATTATTGATAGTGGCAGTGATTGCATTCGGTAATTGATCAATGCGCACCGTTAAATCCCTCGAACAACCCAGTGCATCCTGTACAGACACTATATACTCTCCTGGAGCAAGGTTACTAAACGTATTTGCCGAACCATATCTGCCCGTACCGATTTTGTATTCGTAAGGTGCAGTACCGCCGCTTCCGGATATAGTTATCGAACCTGTGTTACCACCCAGGCAGGAAACATCGGTTTTCGAATTAAGTACAGCAACAACATTATTATTTATCTGACCTATTGTCACAGGGACATCTTTTGTACAACCCGCAGCATCTTTTACGGTGATTATATAATTACCTGCTGGCAATCCGATAAATGTACCGTCAGCTCTGTACTGTGCGGTTCCCAGTTTATATTCATATGGTGCCGTACCGCCTGTGCCGGCTATTGTTATTGAGCCAGTATTGCCACCTGAGCATGGAACGTCTCTTCTTGCAACCACGGTACCATCAACGGTATTATTCAATTGGGCAATGGTGCCGGTAACGTTGCTGGTGCACCCATTGGCATCCCTCACGGTTATGATATGTGCACCGGCGGCGAGATTATTGAAAACTCCTGTCGGCTGGAATGCACCTGTTCCTAATCTATAAGTGTAAGGCGCGGTGCCTCCGCTACCTGCAACCGTCAGTGTACCCACATTTCCACCTGAGCATGGAACGTCAGTTTTTGCGACCACGGTACCAACAACGGTATTAACTGCCTGCTCGATGATTATAGCCACATCTTTCGTACAGCCGCCGGCATCTCTGACTGTTATATTGTAACTGCCAGCTGCAAGACCGTTAAAGACACCAGTTGCCTGGAATGCTGCACCGCCCAGGCTATACTGGTAAGGTGCAGTACCGCCGCTACCAGCAACGGTCACGGACCCGGTACCACCGGTACATGGAATATCTGTTTTTGAAGTCACCACCGGTAACACCGTATTATTCAACTGTACTATGGTAACGGCTATATCGCTGGTGCAACCGTTGGCATCTCTTACGGTGGCGATATAATTACCAGCAGGAACGTTGCTGAAAGCCGGACTCGCCTGGAAAGCTCCCGCCCCAAGTTTATACGTATACGGAGGGGTGCCACCGCTGCCGGTTATGGTTACGGAACCTGGTGTTCCGGCGCAGGAGACATCAACCTTCGATGCTACTCCCGCAACTACTGTATTGGGTACCTGTGTTATTGCGACTGCGAGATCACGCGTACATCCGTTGGCGTCTCTCACCGTAACAATATAACTACCGCTGGCAAGGCCGGTGAAGACACCGGTAGCCTGGTACGCTCCGTTATCCAGTTTATATTGATATGGTGCAGCACCACCGTTAGCACCTACACTAAGTGATCCAACGTTGCCACCTGAACAAGGTACATCGGTTCTTGAAACTAATACTGGGGTTACTGTGTTTGGTAAAGCCACAATATTTACGTTCACATCCCTTGTACAGCCAAGTGCATCCTGAACCGTTATTATATAGTTTCCTGCCGGAAGATCTGTGAATGTTGATCCGGCCTGGTATGCACCAGTGCCTATCTTATAAGTATAAGGCGACGTACCACCACCAGCTGTTACCGTTACTGAACCCGTTCCCCCTGTACATGGTATGTCGGTCTTAGCGGCGACTGCCACGGTCAGGGTGGTGGCAAGTTGTGAAATAGTTACCGGGATATTTGCTATACAGCCAACCGCGTCGCGGACACCGATGGTATAACTACCGGCTGGAAGATCGGAGAAAACATTGCCGGCCTGGAACGCACCATTGCCGATGCGGTATTCATATGGTGCTGTGCCGCCACTGCCTGCAACTGTTACCGATCCTGTATTACCTGTACACGCGATATCAGTCTTGGCTGTTATGCTACCTGTTACCGTGTTTGCGGTTTGAACGATGGTTATCGTTGTGTCCTTTGTACAACTGTTTGCATCACGTACGCTGACTGCATAAGTGCCGACTGCGAGGCCGCTAAATGTTCCGTTGGGCTGATAGATTCCTGTTCCCAGCCTGTAATTATAGGGTCCTGTTCCACCGGTACCGCTTATGGTGAATGAGCCGGTACTTCCCGGGGCACAGCTAACATTGGTTTGTGCGCTGAAGACTGCGCCGACAGTATTGTTCAATTGCACGATGGTGACAACTGTTGCATTGGTACAACCGGCAGCATCTTTTGCTGTAATGGTATAATTGCCTGCAGCCAGGTTATTAAATACTGGAGCAGTCTGGAAGGCCGCGGCCCCAAGTTGATAGGTATATGGAGCCGCTCCACCTGCACCCGCCACTGTAATGCTTCCATCATTTCCTGCACAGGAAACATCGGTTTTTGAAACGAGACCTACAGTTACTGTACTTCCTGCCGCTACAATGGTTATGCTTGTATCCTTTATACACTGGTTCGCATCACGGATATGAATGGCATAGGTTCCTGCTGCAAGATTGCTGAATAAACCACTGGTCTGGTAAGCACCGGTGCCTAATGCGTATTGATATGGTGTGGTGCCACCACTACCGGTAACCGTTATAGCACCGGTGTTTAGCCCGGCGCAGGTGACATCGGTTTTGGTCATCGTAGCTGTAACGGTATTGTTTAGTTGAGTGATGGTTATGTTAGCAGTATTGGTACAGCCAGCTGCATCCCTTACAATAACGGTATGCGCTCCTGCAGCCAGGTTGCTAAATGTTCCTGAGGATACAAACGCACCGGTACCATCTAACTGGTAAGTATAAGGTCCGGTTCCACCGGCACCGGCTACAGTAACTGCACCCGTGTTTCCACCGGCACAGGATACATTGGTCTGGCTGGTGATGCTTGAAGTAACGGTGTTCACTGCGGCTGCAATGGTAACAACAGGAAGATCGGTGATACAAAGATTTGCATCACGTACATGAACCGTGTAATTGCCTGTTGGCAGGTTGGTAAATGAACCACTCGTTTGGTAAGCCCCGGTACCCAATGCATATTGATATGGTGGCGTTCCACCGGCACCGGTAACCGTTATGGAACCGGTATTTGGTCCGGCACAGGTGACATCAGTTTTGGTGGTGGTTCCTGTAACGGTATTGTTCAGTTGGGTGATGGTTATGTTGGCAGTATTGGTACAGCCAGCTGCATCTCTTACGATAACGGTATGCGCTCCTGCAGCCAGGTTGCTAAATGTTCCTGAGGATACA